>JAJYAX010000333.1 GCA_021779275.1 Deltaproteobacteria bacterium
TCGAAACCGCAGGAGAAGGGGAAATCACCTTTCTGGTCAAGGCCAACAGGGCTTCGGCCCTGGCCGCAACCAAGGCCTCGGCCGTCCTTGTGCCGATGTCTGTCCAAACGGCAGGCCGGACCGTGGTCAGGGTGCGGGATCCCTATCTGGCCTCGGCCAGGATTCATAATTTTCTCCTGGGAAAACCGTTTAGTCCCGGCGGCATTCACGGCCGGGCCTGTATCGGTGTGGATTGCACGATATCTGAGCAGATAACGATTGCGCCCCTGGCGGTCATCGGTGATCGGGTGAAGATCGGAGAACGGGTCACCATAGGGGCCGGGACGGTTGTCGGCGATGATGTGGAGATCGGAGACGATACTATCCTGAAGGCCAATGTGACCATTGAACCGGGCTGCCGGCTGGGGCGCCGGGTCATCCTGCATCCTGGGGTGGTTATCGGCAGTGATGGCTATGGCTATGCCGTCGATGAGAAAGGATGCCATATAAAAAGACCCCAGGTCGGCATCGTCCGTATCGACGATGATGTGGAAATTGGAGCGAACACCTGTATCGACCGGGCCACCTATGGCATGACCTGGATAAAGTCGGGAGTAAAGATCGATAATCTGGTCCAGATCGGCCATAATGTGATCATCGGCGAGAACTCGTTGATAGTGGCCCAGGTTGGGATGGCCGGTTCGACAACCCTAGGCCGCAACGTTGTTCTTGGTGGGAAGGCCGCCATTAAAGGCCATCTTCATCTGGATGACGGGGTCATGGTCGCCGCCTGCGGAGGAGTGCATACGGATCTGCCCAAGGGGGCCATGGTCGGAGGAAGTCCTGTCCTGCCGGTCAAACAGTGGGCGAAGGCCTCTGTCGTGTATGCGAAGCTTCCGGAGATGGCCAGGGATGTAAAACAGTTGAAGAAGGATGTGGAGAAACTGAAAGAGGAAATTACGCAATAAATGTGTCTGGAGGAGATGAAAACATGAGTGAGGCCATTATCCCGGAAAATATAGATATCCTGGAGATTCTTCGATTATTACCCCATAGATACCCTTTCGTGATGATCGATAAGATACTGTCGGTGGTCCCAATGAAAAGTGTGACGGGATTGAAAAATGTGACTATCAATGAACCCTTTTTCCAGGGCCATTTTCCGGGGAGACCGGTAATGCCCGGGGTGCTTATTTTGGAGGGAATGGCCCAGACGGGTGGCATGATGGCATTTTATTCCGCTCCTGAAAATATCGGCACAAAGCTCCTGTACTTTGCGGGAATAGATAAGGCGAGGTTTAGAAAACCGGTCATACCGGGGGATCAGCTCCTCTTTCACCTGGAAATGGTGAAGTATAAGCGTGGTATCTTCGTCATGACCGGGGAGGCGCATGTTGATGGGAAACTTGTGGCCGAAGCGGAGTTGATGGCCTCCTTTGGATGAACGACCGGAAAAGGGGAAATGTATCAGATGCATGTACCGACGAGGTGTAAAATATCTCCGGTGGGGCAATTAAATCTTGCGCAGGATGGAGATTGCCGGTAATGACACATGTCTCGTCGCCTTGTCTCTGCGCAATGGAGGAAGTCAGTGTGGCCAAGAGTCTGTGCTTCCGTCGTTTATGCACCATGAAAATAGCTGCCTGAAGATCCTTTTAACTCATTTTTATTGAAATATAAACTAGTTAATAAACCAAATATGCTTATTCATCCAACAGCAGTCATAGCTAAAAAAGCTGAACTGGATTCAACAGTACATGTTGGTCCCTATGCAGTTATCGAAGAGGGCGTCCGTATCGGCGCCGACACGAGAGTTATGCCCCATGCGGTCATTTTCGGACCGACGACAATCGGAGAAAGAAACCTCATAGGTTCATTTGCAACCATCGGCGGCGCCCCTCAGGATTTGAGCTATAAGGGGGAACCGACGGAACTCATTATCGGCAACGATAATCAGATCCGGGAGTACGCATCCATTCACCGGGGGACCCCCGGAGGGCATGGGAAGACAATAATCGGTAATAATAATCTGCTGATGGCCTATATCCATATCGCCCATGACTGTGAGCTGGGCGACCATGTGATCATGGCGAATGTCGCCACCCTGGCCGGGCACGTGGCGGTCGGCAGCCACGCCTCCATCGGAGGCCTGGTCGCTATCCACCAGTTCTGCAGGATCGGCTGCTTTTCCTATATCGGTGGGGTCTCCGGTATCGGTCTTGATGTTCCTCCCTATGTCATCATTGCCGGGACCAGGAATCGGACCCGCATCTCCGGGATCAACAAGATCGGCCTGAAAAGGAACGGTTTCAGCAGGGAGACCATCAGCAAACTCGAGAATGCCTTCCGCATTATCTTCCGGTCGCCGAATCTGCTTATCAAGGATGCGCTGGAACTGGCCAAGCAGGAGATTACCGATTGCCCGGAAGTGGACTGCATGGTCAGATTCTTCGAGGAGTCCAAACGCGGTGTTGTGAAAAGAACCGTAGAGGATTGAGGCGCCGATGGAAGTTGATCCACGGAAAATCGGCATCATTGCCGGGGCCGGTCAGTTTCCTCTCCTCTTTATCGAGGCCGCCAGGAATGCCGGCCGTACGGTTGTCGTGGTCGCCCATAAGAATGAAACGTCTGCGGCCATAGCCGAGGCGGCTGATGCCGTGTGCTGGGTAAAACTAGGTCAACTCGGCAAGATGATAAATTTTTTTAAAGATCAGGCCGTGGGGGAGACCGTTTTTCTCGGAGCAATCACCAAGACCAGAATCTTTCGCGATGTCCTGCCTGATTTCAAATGCCTTACGCTATGGAATACGATTGATACAAAGCAGGACGATGCCATTCTGCGTGCCGTGGCCGGCGCTTTGGAGAAAGATGGGATAAAAGTTCTTGAATCAACATTGTACCTGCGGCATCTTCTTTTCCCCAAGGGGGTTCTGACCCGGAAGAAACCCACCCGGGAACAGAGAGAGGATATTGCCTTCGGCTGGTCGAATGCCAGGGCTATCGGCCGTCTCGATATCGGCCAGTGCGTTGTGGTCAGGAACCAGTCCGTCGCCGCTGTCGAGGCGATAGAGGGAACCGATGCGACGATTCTCCGGGGGGGGGCTCTGGTCAAAGAGAAGGCCGTTGTCGTCAAGGTAAAAAAGCCCGGTCAGGATTTTCGTTTTGATCTGCCGGCCACCGGTCTGACGACCATTGAAAGCCTGAAGAGCGTCCAGGGGGCGGTCCTGGCGGTTGAGGCCGGACAGTCACTTCTGTTCGACCGTGAACAGGTGGTGCGGGCCGCCGATGCGGCAGGTATTGTGGTGGTCGGTGTCGAAGAGAGAGCAGACGGAAGTCTTGATTTCTGATCTTTTGTGAGAAATCGATGTCCTGCCGGGGGCGGAGGTGAAGGTCTCAGGCTCCC
>JAJYAX010000334.1 GCA_021779275.1 Deltaproteobacteria bacterium
GAAAAGCAGGTGCTTGCCGGTATGAAAGGGATCGTGTGCCTGGGGTTCTGCTGGTTGTTCTTCTGGGTCGGACTTGTTGCCACCGATAATGCTTTTTCCTACTCCGCCTTGATTCATTCGGTACAAAACGGGATGGATGCCACTCTAAACGTATACAGGCAGAACACGTCCATCCCGGTTGATAAATTGCTGTTAATTGATCAATTTCTCAATCAGGTAAAGTCCATTTTTCCAATAATATTACCAGCTATATTGGGTAATATTATTATCATCACCATCTGGTTGACCATGGTTCTAGGTAACAGTCTGGCACTGAGATATTGTCATAAATCTCCATGGCCGGAATATAAGTATTGGAAACTACCTGAAAGGTTAATATGGGCGGTTATTTTTTCGGCAATGCTTGCCCTGATTCCGCTACAACCACTCCAACCCATGGGAATCAATCTCTTGCTTCTGGTGGGGTTATTTTATATCTTTCAGGGAATTGCAATACTTGTATATTTTTTGGACAAATGGAATATGCCGATCATGTTACGTTTGCCTCTCTATGCAATTGCCGTTATCCAATCAGCGGGAACGCTTCTTCTTCTCGTCATCGGGATAGCGGATATATGGCTGGATTTTCGTCGAATAAACAAAGAAAGCACAAAACAATAAGGAACAGCTCTCCGATCACCCTTTGATTGGATTATTTACACCGTAGAAAATACTACAAGGAGTTAAAAATGAAGCTCATTCTTAAAGAAACAATAAACACACTGGGGCAGGAAGGCGACGTTGTCACTGTCAAACCAGGCTATGGGCGGAATTATCTTTTACCGCAAAGCAAGGCCGTCATTGCAGATCGTGAGAATCTGGCCATACTCGCCCGTAATAGAGCTACAATTGAGGGACGTATTGAGCAACAACGTAAGGAAGCAGAGATCCTGTCCAAGAAACTTGCAGGAGTAACCCTTGAAATCCAACAGCTTGCCGGGGATGACGAGAGACTTTTCGGTTCGGTCACCACTGCCGATATCTGTGCAAAACTGGCCTCTTTGAATATCGCAATAGATAAAAAACTCATCCTGTTGCCGGAACCCATCAAAACACTCGGAGAAACATCGATACCTGTCAAGGTTGGTTTTAATCTGACCACCAATATTCTGGTAAAAGTGACAAACCAGAACTCAGGAGAGTAAATCGGTATATTTTTCGCAGCGTTCAACAGGTTTTTCAGTATGGGTTAAGGGTGGACACACCAGATGTTCAGTTCGTTAGCTGCATACTGCACGCCTTTTCATGATCAACACACCATCTGGGAGAGTTTCTCAATGGTGTGTTTTTGTTTAATTAATTGGTTAGTTATCCTTTAGAAAAAATGACAGATACCTCTGCGTTCTCCACCCAACACACTGCGAAAAATACCGCTCAAGGTGCAAGGATTCCACCTCAAAATCTGGAAGCAGAGCAATCGGTACTCGGCTCAATCCTTTTAAAGGACAGGTCGTTAAGCGCAGTTCTCGAAATCCTTGGGCCTGGCGATTTTTATAAAAAAAGTCATAAATTGATCTTCGAGGCAATGATTGAACTTTTTGAAAAGAATGAGCCTCAGGACCTAATCACTCTCACCAATCTCCTTAAGGATAAAAATGAACTTGAGGAGGTTGGCGGAGCCTCCTATCTGGCCACTTTGACCTCGATTGTCCCGGTCACAGTCAATATCGCCTCCTACGCAAGGATCATTCGCCAAAAAGCCATCCTCAGAAATCTTATTCACGTCAATACCGAAATTGCCACTAGATGCTACGATGAACAAGGCGATATCGACATCCTCGTCGACGAAGCCGAGCAGGCTATTTTTCAGATAGCCGGACGCAAAAGCGGGCAAAATTTTGTTTCGCTTAAAAACATCATCCCCTCTGCTTTTGAAACCGTTGAAAAACTCTACAAGAGGCAGGAACTTATTACCGGGGTGCCGACAGGATATTTCGAGATCGACAAAATGACCGCCGGATTGCAACCCTCGGATCTGATAATCCTCGCCGGTAGGCCTTCCATGGGAAAAACGGCCTTGGCTATGAACCTTGCCCAGCACGCCGCCCTTGTGGAAAAAACAGGGGTCGCCATCTTCAGCCTTGAGATGTCCAAGGAACAACTGGCGATGCGCCTGCTCAGCTCTGTTGGTCGTATTGATTCTCATCGTATCCGGACCGGAAAACTCCATGCGGACGACTGGCCCAAATTAACCCGCGCTGTTGGAATGCTCTCCGATGCCCCGATTTATATTGATGATACCCCTGCCATTTCCGTACTCGATATGCGGGCGAAGATCAGACGACTCGCTTCCCAATACGACATCGGCATGGTCCTGGTGGATTACCTGCAACTCATGCGCGGACGCGGCCCCATTGAAAACCGGACCCAGGAAATCAGTGAGATTTCCCGCTCTCTGAAGGCGCTTGCCAAAGAGTACAAGATCCCTGTCCTCGCACTTTCACAACTTAATCGGGGGCTTGAAAGCAGAACCGACAAACGTCCGATGATGTCTGATCTCCGTGAATCAGGAGCCATCGAACAGGATGCCGATGTGATCTGTTTCATTTATCGTGACGAGGTGTACAACAAATCGGAAGATAACCCGGAAAGAGGAACCGCCGAAATCATAATTGGTAAACAAAGAAACGGCCCAACAGGGAGCGTCAAGTTGACATTTTTGAAAGAATTCACTATGTTTGAAAACATGAGCACCTATGATGAGCCGGACAAATATTAGATGATCCAAAATCAATTGTACGTGACAATCTATATGAAATCGATCCCGCTTTCACCTGAGCAGATATATTTCCACAGAGGCATTCAGCATGAGCAGTAAAATTACCAATGACACTTATGACTTCAAGTCAATTGAAGCTCGATGGCAAGACCACTGGCTGACCCGGAACATCTATAGTGTTGTCGAGGAAAATGACAGGGAAAAATATTATGTTCTGGAGATGTTCCCTTATCCTTCCGGACGCATTCATATGGGTCACGTCCGCAACTACTCCATCGGCGATGTCATCGCACGATACAAACGGCTGCGGGGATATAACGTCCTCCATCCCATGGGCTGGGACGCCTTTGGGCTTCCGGCTGAAAACGCAGCCATGAAAAACAATACTCATCCGGCCAAATGGACCTATGACAACATCGACTATATGCGTAACCAGCTTCGTCGGCTGGGTCTTTCCTACGACTGGGGCCGGGAGATCGCCACATGTAATGTAAAGTATTATGCGTGGGAACAGCTTCTTTTCCTGGAGATGTATGAGAGAGGGATCGTTTACAGAAAAGCTACCACCGTAAACTGGTGCAACTCGTGCCGGACGGTTTTGGCCAACG
>JAJYAX010000335.1 GCA_021779275.1 Deltaproteobacteria bacterium
CGTCGCCTGGGCCGAGGTCCTCGGGGCCGAAAAGATCTTTATCGGGGTGAATGCGGTTGATTATTCCGGTTATCCCGACTGCCGGCCTGAATTTTTGGAGGCCTTTGCCCGGATGGCCAACCTCGGTACGAAGGCGGGGATCACCGGAGCATCGGTTTTCACCATCCAGGCCCCCCTCCTCTCCCTGACCAAGGCGGAGATTATCCGCAGGGGGATAGCCCTGGGGGTGGATTACAGTATGACCCACAGCTGCTACGACCCGCAAGGGGACCAGGCCTGCGGCCGATGCGACGCCTGTCTGCTGCGGCTCAGGGGATTTGCCGAGGCCGGAATCAAGGATCCGATCAGCTATGTGTAAAGGACGGGAAGCCTACAATTCGTTATGAGTGATTCTGCCGGCGAGAAGCGTCAGCACCGCCTTTCCCTGCAGCTGCCAGCCGATAAAGGGTGAGTTTTGGGACCGGGAGACGATCATCTCCCGGGAATAGACAAACGTTTTCTCCGGATCGATCACCGTGATATCGGCGACATCGCCCACCGCAAGCGAGCCCCCGGCAACACCCAGGATACGGGCTGGGGCAAGCGACATCAACTCCACCAGGCGGCTCTCGCTGATCAGTCCCTCCCGGACCAGGGCCAGGGTCAGGGGCAAGGAGGTCTCAAGACCGATAATACCATTGGCCGCGTGATCAAACTCCACATTCTTCTGCAGGATGGAATGGGGCGCGTGGTCCGTGGCAATGGCATCCAGTGTGCCATCCCGAAGGGCCATCCTGATCTTCTGTCTGTCCTGTTCACGGCGCAAGGGAGGACTCATCTTGGCATTGGTCTCATAGCCTTCCACCGCCTCGTCGGTCAGGGTGAAATAATGCGGCGAGGTCTCCGCCGTCACCCGCACCCCGCGCCCCTTGGCGGAGCGAATAAGATCCACCGATTCCCCGGTGCTGACATGGGCGATATGCACGGACGCCCCGGTCAGTTCAGCCAGGGCCAGCTCACGAAAGACCGCGATGCTCTCCGCCGCGTTGGGAATTCCTTTGAGTCCAAGCCTCGTCGAGACAACACTCTCATTCATGCATCCGTTCCGGCTGAGTGAACCCTCCTCGGAATGGGAAATGACCAGCAGTTGATGGCTGGAGGCATATTCCATGGCCCGCCGCATAAGCTGACTGTCCGCAACCGGCCGGCCATCATCACTGAGCGCGACGATGCCTGCCTTTTTCATCTCACCATATTCGGCAAGTTCAAGTCCCTGGCTTCCCTGGCTTATGGCACCTATCGGATAGACCCTGGCCGAGGCCCCGGATGCTCGTTCCAGAACATAGCGGGTAATGGTTGCGTTATCATTCACAGGGTCGGTGTTGGGCATGCAGGCGACTGCGGTAAACCCTCCGGCCGCAGCAGCCCGGGTCCCTGTTTCAATGGTCTCCTTATACTCTTCTCCCGGCTCCCGAAGATGAACATGCATATCGATCAAGCCTGGAACCACCCATTTACCCATGAGATCAAGGACCTTGGCCTCGGAGGGAATGACGCTGCCGGATTGAACGATACGACCGTCATGTATCCAGACATCGGCCTGCCGGTCAAGGGAGTTTGCCGGATCAATCATCCGGCCATTGAGTAAAATAAGTAAGGTATTCATCTCAACCCGTCGCTGTTCTTTTCGCCGCCCAATACCAGATAAAGCAGGGCCATGCGAACCGCCACACCATTGGTCACCTGATCCATGATCACGGAACCCGGCCCATCGGCCACATCAGGGCTCAGCTCGACGCCCCTGTTGATCGGCCCCGGATGCATAATCAGCACATCCTTTTTTGCCAGCTTGAGGAGTTTTCTATTGACCCCGAAAAATGTCGCATATTCACGCAGGGACGGGATGAGCGGATCATTCAGGCGTTCATGCTGGATGCGCAGGGCCATCACCACATCAGCGCCGTCGACCGCCTCGGCCACGCTGCCGCAGACCCTGGCAACCAATTGATCAATCCCTGACGGCATGAAGGTGGCGGGGCCGGCCAGCCTCACAGTGGCGCCGAGCCGGGTGAACCCGATTATATCGGAACGCGCAACCCTGCTATGGGCAATATCACCCACTATGGCAATGGTCAGTCCGGCAATTTTCCCCTTATGCTCCTGGACAGTCATCATGTCCAGCAGGCCCTGGCTTGGATGCTCGTGAGTTCCGTCCCCTGCATTGATGATCGACGCATTGATATGCCGGGAAAGGAGAAGAGGGGCGCCGGAACTTGCATGGCGGATGATGATGATGTCAGGTCTCATCGCCTCCAGGTTTCTGGCGGTATCGATCAGGGTTTCGCCCTTGGTGGTGGAACTGGTTGAGGCGGCAATGTTAAATGTGTCCGCACTCATCCGCTTGGCGGCAATCTCGAAGGACAGCCGTGTTCTGGTCGAAGCCTCAAAAAAAAAGTTGATTATTGTCTTGCCGCGCAAGGTCGGAACTTTTTTAATCGGCCGTTCCGATATCTCCTTAAAAGACCGGGCGGTGGACAGGATATGATCAATATCATCCACGGACAGCTGCTCAATACCGAAGATATGCCGGTGCCTGAATAAATAGTCGATTTTTCTTTTCACCACGCAGATCAATCTCAGTGAATAATATTGCCGAATCGGCTCCAGCGAATTGTCGTGAACCTCTGCAAAGAAAAAAGCGGCGTATCAAGGTCCCATGACCAATAAATAATATAGGCCTTACCCAGCACATCCCTCTGATCCACAAAGCCCCAGAAGCGGCTGTCATAGCTGTTGTCCCGGTTGTCGCCCATGACGAAGATTTTTCCTTCAGGGACCTTGACCGGTCCAAAATTATCCCGTGGTCCTGCTTCGGCGGGCATTAGGGAGTTCGAGGTATACTGGGCGTGCGGATTTTCAACGAGCTTGTCATTAACAAAAACCTTCTTGTCTTTGATGATGATCGTGTCCCCCGCGACTCCGACAACCCTTTTGATATAATCCACACTTCTATCCAGCGGAAAACGAAAGACCACTATATCGCCATGCTTCGGTTTTTCCAGAGGAATGAGGATATTGCCTGTAAAAGGATTTTTGACGCCGTAAATGAACTTGTTTACCAGCAGATGATCTCCTATCTGGAGAGTAGGCAACATTGATCCGGAAGGAATTTTAAATGCTTGAACAATAAATGTACGTATAAAAAGCGCCAAGAGAACGGCAATAATAATTGCCTCCAGATATTCTCTCCATACTGACTTACTCCTGTCTTTGACGATCAAATGCAGCACCTCATTCCCTGAATGAAAGATTAATTATCCGCCACGTTGCAAATCAACAGGAGAAAACTACCGCATACAGGACCTAATTACAAGTCAGATT
>JAJYAX010000336.1 GCA_021779275.1 Deltaproteobacteria bacterium
AATACCCGCTTTCAAACGAATTACTGGCCATGTCCAGGGTGTTCAGACAGACAGGGACAGATGAAAAAACCATCGCCGTGAAAGGTGCTCCCGAGGCAATCTTCGATCTCTGCCACCTGGATGGGCGCCGGCAGCATGAGCTGGCATCCGCCGTCGAGCATCTCGCCGGGAAGGGGCTGCGGGTCCTTGGCATAGGCAAGGCGCGAGTCGTATCATCGGATCTACCTGACGTGCAACATGATTTCGAATTTGAATTTGTCGGCCTTATCGGGCTGTCCGACCCTATCCGGCCAAACGTGCCGAAAGCCGTAGCTGAATGTCATAGGGCAGGCATCAGGGTGATCATGATTACCGGGGATTATCCTGTTACGGCTATGAATATTGCAAGAGAAATAGGTCTGCAGAACCATCACGCCTGCATTACCGGCCAAGAACTGCGGGAAATGTCCGAATCTGAGCTGTGCGAGAAAATCGGACATATCAATGTGTTCGCCAGAGTCGTGCCGGAACAGAAACTGAAAATTGTCACCGCTCTTAAAAAAAACAATGAGATTGTGGCCATGACCGGTGACGGGGTCAACGATGCTCCTGCCTTGAAGGCTGCCCATATCGGCATTGCCATGGGTGAGAAGGGCACGGATGTCGCCCGGGAGGCCTCCTCCCTGGTGCTGATGGATGACAACTTCGCCTCCATCGTCGGGGCGATAAAGATGGGGCGACGAATTTGTGATAATCTCCAGAAAGCCCTGGGGTACATTTTCGCAATACATGTACCCATTGCCGGGCTTTCCCTTATCCCCATATTTTTCGCCGACCTGCCCTTGATTCTCTGGCCGGTTCATATCGTCTTCATGGAACTGATAATAGACCCGGCCTGTTCCATCATCTTCGAAGCTGAGAAGGAGGAGGCCAACGTCATGTCCAGGCCGCCGGCAAGGATTGCCGAGCCCTTTTTCGGCGGGCGGAAAATTTTCCTCAGTTGTCTGCAGGGACTCGGCGTATTAATCATTGTCCTGGCAATTTACGGGCTTGGATTGCATCAGGGATACTCAGAAAAAGAGGTCCGGGCATTCTGTTTCATCGCCCTTATCTCGTCGAACATTGCTGTAATAGTATCCAACCGCTCCTGGACCAGAAATATTTTCCAGATAGTTATGACTCCTAACCCAACCGTGAAATGGGTCGTCGGCGGGGCGGTGCTTTTCCTCGCCCTGGTGTTGAATATTCCCTTTCTGACGGAAACATTTCTTTTTGCACGGGTGGATCTGCTGGAAATCAGTATCTGTGCTGCAGCAGGTTTGCTGAGTATAACTGGATTTGAGATCTATAAGCTGCTAACCAACCGCAAAGGGGCAGCTGTAAAAAGCACGTAATGACAACAACTCGGAAATCCAGATTGTCCGATACAGAGCCCCAGGGCCATCGAAACAAAAGACCCTCACACGATTTACTTTTTTGAACAGGTCCTTAGCACATTTCTTTCCAACTCTCCTTAAGAGTTCCCTGCAATTGCCTTGAAAAAGGTATACACGAAAGATCCATATTCTTCCGTCGCCTTATAAAGGTCAGCGATTCCCTTTTCCCATGCGCTTTTCGATATCAATCCATGGAGGATCGCTTGGTCTTTCACTCCTTCGACCATGGCTATGAATGTCTTTTTGGAAAAACCTTCCATCACCCCGGGCCGACCGGCATCGGCATATATTTGTCGCGGTGAGACCCGAATCTTCTCAAATCCCGCCTTCCGGAGAAGAGCAGATAATTCCCTGCCAATCAAAGCATTGCCACCGGCGTTTGCCTGCAGTTCAACCAAACATTGCACAGTCCTTCTGCTCTCAGCGGTTTCCGGAAACGAAAGAAACGATCCATGGTCACCTTCGATTACGGTCAACGTTCCGCCATGCTTAAGGACCTTCTTCAAAGACTGCAAAGCCATGTGCGGGGTAGGAAGATGTTCAAGGACAAAACAGCAGAATATATGATCAAAACTGTTGGGCGAAAACGGCAGGTTGAAAATATCGGCCTGTTGAAACGAAACATTGCGGAGACCCAACCGCCCAATTTCCTCAGCGGCTCTTTTTATCGAATGTGCATCAATATCAATGCTTGTAAAGTGTACATCGGGGTTCGCCGCTGCAACGATCCTCGTCTGAGCTCCGGTCCCGCATCCCGCTTCAAGAACGGTGCTGCCGGCTGGGAAATAACTGTCATAATGCAGGTAAGAGGCAAGAATGGAGGCTTGGTCCTCCAATCGGCCAGCTTCGGTTTCCGAATACCCGTGTATATAATTTTGCATGTTTGTCCCCTTTTTGGAATGAATGATGGAGGCAAGAGTAGAAAAATTATCTACAGGGGTCTTGGACAAAATTGCGGTAGGCTCCGGGAGTTACTCCGATAATGGCTTTGTAATGCCTGTTCAGATGACTTTGATCGGCAAAACCCACCTTATAGGCCGTATCAGCCAGGTCCTCCCCCCGCCGGATCAATTGCTCCGCACGGCGAACCCGAACCTGGGAAAGGTATCTATGAGGAGTAAGACCCGTTTCGGCCGTGAACACGCGGATCAAATGGTACGGACTCAGTCCTGATTCAGCCGCCAGATCGGCAAGAGAAATATTCTGGTGGAAGAGATCCTCTATCATCCTTTTCGCTGCCGACACGGAAGGGTGCTCCCGTCCCGCTTTCAGAAGCGGATAGGACACATCCGCATGACGCCGGATAAACCGGACGAGCATATGCAGGAGCCGCGATTCCATTTCCAACCTTCCCGGCGTCTCGCTGGATAGGGTGGTATGGAAAGAATGGATCTCGGTGGCAAGATCACTGTCGTCGATGACTCCGTCCTGAAAAAAAGGGAGAGGGGCAGCCTTTCCGCCGATTTCATCGGCGGCCCGTTGAAAAAGTCCGGTATCAAAATAGAACATCCGGTAGGTCCAGCCATCGTCTGTGGCGGCATGTCCGTCATGGGGCTCACCAGGATTAACGAGGTTTATCATACCTGGAAGGGCTGCCAGTTTTTCTCCACGATAGGAAAATCCCAAGGCGCCTTTCTCAATGACCCCAAAGGCGAATCCATCATGGCTATGTTTGGCAAAACTCTGAGTGGTATAGGCTGCGTGCATCAACGTTAATCCCGGAAGTTCGGGGATTTCCCTGACAACAGCACATTCTCGTTTTTTGAGTATCTTTTTCATATCTGGAGCCCGTTATGAGGATGCGTTCAAAGTATTCTAAGCAACAGGTTATGATACCACAAAATCAGGATTGCAAAACATGAATGCTCATCGCTCCGGTAGGCACGGCGGTTCTCTGGAGTGACTTTCCTCTAAAGGGTTAGTTCCGCAGCGATAAAC
>JAJYAX010000337.1 GCA_021779275.1 Deltaproteobacteria bacterium
CTTCAGCTCACCCACGATCTGCAGGAGTTGTTTCAGGGCCAGGATGGACAGGGTCGTCGGAATCACCGGCGTTACCAGGATATCCGCCACCCTGACAATATGTTCGGCTAAAAGCGTCAGATTCGGGGGGCAATCAAGGATCACAAGATCGTAGGTATCCGCAACCGGCCCGAAGACCGACCTCAACACCGAAACCTTCCCCTTTTTCTCAAGTTTTTCCAAAGTTATATCGAGATGGCGGAAGGAAAAATGGGCAGGGAGGAGATCAAGATTGGCAAAATCAGTCCCTCTGATATACCCGTTGACATCACCCCGGAGAAATTTTTTATCATTGAACTTCTTTTTCGGCCGGATGCGAAAATAATACGACGCAGCCCCCTGCGAATCCATATCGCAGAGGAGGACCGATTGCCCGTGCAGGGCTGAGACATAGGCCAGGTTGACGGCAGTCGCCGTTTTTCCTACTCCGCCTTTACTGCTGTATACGGCTATTATTTCCATTCCGCAGCGACACCCGGCAACCGAAAAATCCCTTCCACCCTGCTTTTCCCGGAAACCTCTCAAAACAGGTGCAGTCTATCCCTCTTCATAAATTTTGCACATTGCGTTACGCACCGCTTCAACATCCGCTTCTTTTCAGCTGCAAGACACAGGAGCAGCGCCTCAAGGGCCTCCCCGATGGTTTTATCCGCCGGCAGGGCGTCCCTGTACTGTTGAAATCCTCTTACCTGGACCGCCAGATCGTTGAAATCGCCAAGATCATCCTGCAGCTCACGCAACTCTTTCACCAGTGCATCCATAGGCGCCTCCGGGAAAAACTGCTGAAAAAACTCCGCCATGTAACGAAATTTCTTGGCCTGAATCCGCAACTTATGAATGATAGCATCCTGTTTTTCACCCTGAATGACCGCAGAGGCATCCCGCACCAGACGGCGAAAACACCTCCGCACAACCCTCACCGCCACCTTCCGGCAGGGCACCTGGCCTGCCGGCCACCCTCTATCGGCAGACCAAGCAGTCAGAAAATCATGCCAGTTGGCCAGCAGGCGAACAGCTCGTGCGGACCGGAGGTCCTCCTGCATTGTTAGCAACCGGGCCTTTCGCTGCCGTTGCGTTTCCTCCATGAGCAGGGCCAGCCCCCGATGCAGGCTCTCCGGCAGCAAATCCCGGTAGGCGGCCTCTTTCTGCAGGCAGACATCGAGATCCCGGACCAGTCCGGCAACCGACCCCAGCCACTTGAATTCTTGCTCAAAAACCCCCGCCTGCCCGGGAGGGATCTCTTTTTTCAGCTGGGAGAGGAGAGCCCGGATCCGGCGGATGGCAACACGAAAATCATGGAGGAATTCGGTGTCTCTATCTTCCAGGATCCCGGGTAAATTTCTCTCCATGAGAGTGTGCAGGGCCAGACCGATGGCGCTTATCGCCTGACCCGTTGTCTGCCCGGTCTCAATTATCTCTGAAAATTTTGTTTTGTAATCAAGTGGCCGCCGGCCTATCACCCGCAGAGTCAGATCGAAAAAACTCTCGCCTGCCTGCAACTCCCGGCAGCCGTTTTTCTTCAGCAGTTCAGTGATTCGTTGAAACGGTCTCGGATACCCGCGTACGCCCTGCAAACACAGGTATGGGGCAATGGATACCCTGTTGTCGTCCACAATGGCCTCTCCTGTATCCAGATGGATACGGAGGACCATCTTCTCATCCCGATTCCGGACCCTGAAGTTCCTTCTGACACCGGCGACCCCGAGGACCGGACAGAGCGCCCGGTTCCCGGAGATGGCCGCCAGACTGTCTTTAAACGCCCCTTCCGGAAAATCCCACCAGAACAGCTTCGTTTTCTTGGGACCGTCCGTTTCAAGGATCGGCATTCCGGGAAGAGGGGCAAGGATAAAGCGTGTATCCTTCCGTCTGAGAACGAAGCCGTTGGCATACACCCGCCAGTCAAATGTATCCAGATACTGCTCGTCAACCCGGAGCACAGCCTCCTCCTGAACGTGAAAGAGGGCCTGTATTTTCTCAAGCAACCGGTCAAATTCCACAGACCCGTCCACGATGAAAGCGAGATATCCGGATTTCATAAACCCCTGGGGCTACGTCCTGTAATCGGCGTTAATTTTTACATAATCAACAGAAAAATCACAGGTATAGATCTCTTCACAGGCATTGCCGTCCTTCAGGTCAATTTTGACGGTGATGTTCTTCTCCCGCAGGACCTTTGCCGCCTCCTCTTCGACTGCCGCGCCCTGGCCTATACCGTTTTTGACGATTGTTATATCACCGAAGGATATATCCACATGCTCGGGATGAAAACGCACGCCACATCTCCCCATGGCGGCAATGATCCTTCCCCAGTTGGCGTCTTCCCCAAAAAAGGCTGTTTTTACCAGATTTGAGTTGGCTACGGTCCTTGCCATCTGCTCGGCCTCGCCGGCCTCTTTGGCTCCACAGACACGGATGGTGATGCATTTCGTGGCGCCCTCGCCATCACCGACAATCTGCAGGGCCAGGTCCTTCAGCATATCCTCCAGGGTATCCTGAAAAAGCTGCTGGGCCTCAGGGATCTCATCATCGATCCATTTATTTCCCGCCGCACCGTTGGCCATGACCAGAACCATATCGTTGGTGCTGGTATCGCCATCGACGGTAATGCGGTTGAATGTCCTGGCTACGCTTGTCTTCAGGCATTTATTCAATTCCGGAAAGCCGATCTGGGCGTCGGTCACGATAAACGCAAGCATGGTGGCCATATTCGGCATGATCATCCCCGAGCCTTTCGCCATTCCCATGAAGTTGACCTCCTTCCCGCAGAGGGTGATGGTGCGGGTGGCGGTCTTTACAAACGTATCGGTGGTCATGATGGCCTCGGCTACCTTTCCAAGATTTTCCGGGGCAAGCCCGCCGACCAGGCTGTCCATGGCGGACTCAAAGGCGGCCACATTAAGCTGAACGCCGATGACGCCGGTGGAGGCCACCTGGACCATCTCTTCCGGAATCCCCAAGGCCAAGGCGACCAGGCGGCTGGTCGATTTAGCAGCCTCCATCCCCTGTTCGCCGGTGCAGGCATTGGCGCAACCGCTGTTCACGAGTATCGCCTGGGCTCTTCCTTGCCTTAAGCGTTCCATATCCAGAACAACCGGCGCCGCCTTCACCAGATTTTTCGTAAAGACCCCTGCCGTCACGGCAGGAGTCGCGCTGCAGATCAACCCAAGATCCAGCCGGCCGGAATACTTAATACCGGCAGGGACTGCGGATGCCGAAAACCCCTTAATAATCATACTCAAACCTATTCTTTTCAAAAACGCTGCATTCAGCCCAAAACGGCTTCTTCTCCACTCCATCCGGAAGCATCCCAC
>JAJYAX010000338.1 GCA_021779275.1 Deltaproteobacteria bacterium
GCCGGGGCCACCGAGATTATCCATATCGCCCTGCTGGCCCTGTTTCACAACGCCAAAATCGATCTTTTCGTCGATAATATCTTTAACTATCCCACCTATTCCGAGGCCCTGAAGATTGCCGCCCTCGCCGCCTCCGATCAGATCGAGGCGGGATTCGGCAAAAGACCGGTCTGATTTTCCAGTCCTCCCTCTGTCCCCAATAGTTGGCATCGTCCACTTTTGTTAACACTTCTCTTCCCCGCAAGCATACCGTCCTCCCCTCTGCCGCCGGTCTGATTTCCTGGTAATTACAAGGTGTTTGTCTGGAAATACCCAAGAGATGTCATTCCGGCACGATAGGTGCTTTAGGGATTGCGACGTTCTGAAGGTGTCCCGGAAAGCGGACAAGACTCCAATCTTTCTCTGTCGAGTACTCATGAAAATATTTTTCTATTCCGCCGGAAGATCGGCTTGCGATAACGGCTGTCAGTATTCCACCTGCAGTCAACGTTGTCTGATGTTTTTAAAGAACCTGGAGAGCCTAAAGGAAATAACCGTGCTTCCCGGCGGGTCGCATTTCAACACCCCGCAGAGCATGAACCTGCGAAGCGGCGACCTGGTGATCCTCTACGCCGGCAATGAGCGGGAACTGGAAGAATTGGTTTCCATCAAGGATGTTTTCGAGACATTCAGGATAATTCTGATTGTTGGTCAGGAGAGGTATGTCAATCAAGAGCAATGCCATCTTCTCAATCCGAGATACATTACCTCGGTTGCCCGGAATGGCGTCGGACTGAATGCGGTGGTCGGGAAGATGGTCGGGATGTGACGGCGGAAGGCGCCGGACATCCCGGGGAAGGAATGGCTGCGCCTTGGCGCGGACTTTCTTTCGGCCGGTTCATGATAAAAAAAAGGGAACATGTAAACTTTTAGACTGAGGCAGGAAACTATGGAACAACTTTTCGCATCGTTCATATTGGACCAGGCGGCGGGCCTGGAGATAGCCTTAAGGGCGGAAGATGTGACCGAGGCAACCCCCATCAAGGGCGGGATCCAGACACTTCCGGCAAGCATCGACTTTCTCGAAGGGATCATGCATCTGCGTGATGAGGTCATCCCGATTATCAATCTGAAAAAACGCCTGGGGCTTACGGATAACAACTATGGAACCGGGGCAAAGGTTGCGGTCATCACCTTGTTCAATAACCGGTACGGACTGCTCTTTGATGATATCAAAGAGGTCTTCAGGGTTGATCAGGCCAGCATCCGGCCATTGAACAAGGCATTGCAATCCGAGGATAGAATTATTTCCTCCCTTATTTCCCTGGAAAAAGGGAAACGCACCGTTGAGGTCCTTGAGCTGGAGAATCTGTTTCCGGAAGGACTTTCCGAGGCCGAGAAGGCGGATCCTGCCAGAGGAGAGCCGGCCTGCGACGCCCAGCCGGTCATCTATTCCCGCTATATAGTGTTCTCCTGCGCCGGACAGGAGTATGGGGTGCCTGTGCAGTATTCGCAGGAGATATCCTTCTATTCGGATATCAATACGATGTTCAAGACCGGTTGTGTCGAGGGTGCGTTGCAGCTGCGGGGAAGCACCATACCCGTCATTAATTCGCAGTTTCTCTTGTCCGGAACAGAAGATTTCACACAGGATATTGGAGAGGCCTTCAGGATCCTGGTCCTGTCCCACGAGGAATGCATGCTGGGAATGATTGTTGAGGAGGTCAAGGAGATCGTGACCGTGCCCGGCAATGAGATCCTGCCGATGCCTCTTGGCGGAAATCCCAGTGTTTCAGGGATATATCCGAGAAAGAAGGGTGGGAATATCATGCTGCTCGACATGCCCGGCCTGGTGTGTGATCACATGGAAAAGATCAAATCGCTGGCCCGGATTAACGTCAAAAAAGAAGAGGACAAGGAGGAGCTGCAGGTCGAGGCCCATCATCTGATCACCGAAAATTGCTACCTTGTCTTCGCGATAGAGAAGAATTTTGCCATTGAGATTAAAGACGTCCAGGAAATCATCGAGAGCGACGGGGTGATGGGCGTTCCCGGAGTAACGGGGTTCAATTCCCAGATCATCAATCTGCGCGGTCAGATAGTCCCGGTGGTGGATCTCAGGAGTTTTTATAATTATCCCCCGAAAAGCAAGGGGGCGGAGAAGAGCAAGCTGATTATCTGCCGGGGGCGGTCACGCGCAGTGGCCCTGGAGGTTGATCGGATTGTGACCATCTATAAGCAGGAGCAGTTCCATGCAACGCCTTCCCTGAATTCCCAATTGGCAGGGAGGAAGGATACCCTCGACCGCCTGATCGACTTCGTGGGTCGTGACGGGACAAGTGAGCATGTCCTGGTGGTCAATAGTGACAACCTGGTGCGCAATCATCTGGCAGTGCATGCCGAGACTGAAACACCCTCTTCTCCGGATAACAACGGTGTTGATGGCGCCACTACAAATTGAAAAAGCGAGGTGATACGAATGGAAGCGAAGAGTAAGGAAACGACAACAGAAATGGACATGTCTCATCTGAACGTGTTGATGGAGCCGAGCTTCATTATCGGCGACGACCGGATCATTACCTGGGCTAACGATCCGTTTCTGAAGGCCTTTAATTTGAAATCGGCCAACGTCATCAACAAGATGACCTGCGAAGAGGCCTGCCCGACTCACCTCTGCGGGACAAAGGACTGTCCCAGTGCCAAGGCGGTCCGGATCAAAAAACCGGTGGCGGCTGAGGTCATCTATAAAAATGGCGGGACCTCGGTGCAATACTTCTCGTCGAAGGCGGCGCCGATGAACGGCAAGGGCGGCGGGACGTTTATTACCATGACCGATATTACGGAACTGAAGAATGCCCAGGCCGATCTCCGGCAGATGACTACGGATTTGAATGTGATACCGACCCCGATTGTGGAGATGGATACAACCTTTGCGATCACCTTTATAAATCCTGCCGGCGCAGCTGTGGTCGGCCTGACCCCGGAGGAGGCCATCGGCAGAAAATGTTATGATCTCTTCAAAACGCCGCACTGCAAGACGGAAAAATGCGCCTGCAGCAGGGCGATGAAAACGGACTCGGTTATCACCGAGCAGACCATCGCCAGGCCGCGGGACGGCGTGATTATCCCGATAAAATACACCGGCGCGCCGATCAAGGACGCCAAAGGCAATATCAAAGGGGCGATAGAGTATGTGATCGATATGACGGAGGAAACAAAGCAGAAGCAGCTTGCCAATGAAAAGATCGAAAATCTGAACACCATCCCGACGCCGATCATGGCCATCGACACCGATTTCACCATCACCTTTATGAATCCGGCAGGCGCCGGCGTGGTCGGCAAGACCCCGGATCAGGTGGTGGGCGAAAAGT
>JAJYAX010000339.1 GCA_021779275.1 Deltaproteobacteria bacterium
TGGGCAGCTATCGCTGGTCCACTGAATCAGTGGCCAGAGATAGGCTGCTCTTGAAGTACTTGGGAGTGGATACCAAATAGTGTACGCTTTATCCGACTTTTAGGGGAGTAAGCTGAGCTTCTGAATTAAACTGCTGTCTTAAAATGGGTGCACCTATGAATAAACCGAGACTCAAAACACATTTGCGTCGCCTGCGCGCTAGGTTGCACTAGGATCTCTTACGACGAATGCAACCTTTTGCTGCACGACGATGGAAAAACCTCTGCAACCCTACAAGTGTTATGCACAAGCTGACCTTGTATTGTAATTCACGGTGTGTCCACTGTGACATCTGGAAAAAAGAATACCCTGACGATGAACTGACCACAATGGAGGTCAAATGCCTCTATGAGCAACTTCGCTCTTGGCTTGGCCCTTATAACCTGGTTATCACGGGTGGAGAGGCATTGATGCGCACCGATGCCATCGAGGTAGCGGTTCACGCCGCCCAGCTTGGACTGATTGTCGATATCCCGTTTCCGATTGCAGAAGGCGAACAGCTGCCCGGAGAGTGGGTCCAGTTCCAGGGACCGGCATGAGAAACTACCTGTTGCCGCGGGTTTGCTCAAAAAGGGAATGGCACCAAAAATCCTGTTGACCAATCATACTGTTCCAGCGCCTCTTCAATGACGTAAGATTTGGAGCGGCGAGTAATGCGGACCAGAGTTTCAATCCGATTACGGGTATCCGGCTTGACCCGCACTGTCAGATTGGCAGTTTTCAGCATGGGGGATCCTTCAAGGTCAGGTCTTTACAATACATTGTAATACAATGTATTGCCATCGTCAACGACATATACACGCACAGGACAAGGAATGGCGGGAGATGGATTTTGCCGTTTTTAATGATAGCATACCAAAAAACCATAGGTTACCACCGGAACAACTCCTTCTGAGCCCCCAGGCTCAGATAGACACGATTTTCATCAAAGCTGCTTACCAGCATGCTGTCGGCTTCCTGGCGGGTAAAGGTATAACCGAGGGTCAGTGTATACCAGCGCCAGAAGCTGTACCTGATGTTGACACCCGTTGAGGATATTTTTTCATGATAGAAGGTAGTGCCGCCGATGCCGACCAGGGCATTCTGGTGGTCCTGATCGGCATAGGAGGCAACCAGTCCGGTGGAGAGATTTTTAGAGAGCTGGTAGTTGAAATTCCCGATCACCGTCCAGGAATCGATAGTGCCGCCGGTGCTGGTCCCGGAAAAATTATCCTGGCTGTATGTCTTGGCCGCACCGATGCTCATCTTGCCGTGCTCAATGGCGTAATTCAGATTTGCATGGGCGTTGTAGCCCAATTTTCCATCCTGACCCTCCGTCTTCACAAAAGAAGGCCCACCGCCCAGATCGAAATTCAGGTGAGGTGAAAGGTCTCGTTTCCAGCCCAGCACTGCATTGTGAATATCGCTGTCATTGCGGGTTTGGTCATCATATCGCGTGCCGATATAGCCATAGGATAGAGAGAGAACGTTTTTTTCAAAGATATATGATTCAAGGGTCATATTGCCATGATATTCCGACAGGTCGCTCTGCGTTCCGGCCGTCGTAATCTGCCGGGCATCATAGAAGCCCCGGACATACTGGCCGCCGATAATGGCCTTCCAGGCCGGCAGGAAGCGATAGGAGACGGAGGCTAAGCCGCTATGCTTATCGTAATCCTGGTACCCCAGCGAGGCGCCGCTGTCATTTCTCAGCATCGAATAAGTATATCCGACTAAAACCAGGCTATCCTGAAGATAGGTATAGTCCGAGGTCAGGGAGGCGGTATTGTTCCAGAACCGGTGCCGTCCAAGCTCGTTGGAAATCTGGTCATTTATCGGATTGGAAACGTTCCCGGTGGTGTTGCCGGCGGAAGCGCCCTGATTCGATGTCAGCGTCGAATCATCCGCATTAACGTATGCCTCGCTTATCCTGATCCTCCATTCCTTCAACAGCGATTTATTGGCCAGGAAAATCAGCGCCTGATCGACATCCGTGCCCCGGCCGTCCAGATCGTACCTGAAACTGGGGGCATAGCTGAAGTCTATGCCGTCTTTGAGGTCGTCACTTTTAAACCTGAGCGACGGCGAGGTAAATATTCTGTTGTAATCACGATTTGATCCGGATAGTTGTGTTCCTTTATACGTATAGCGGTCCATGTCAAAACCGATGTCCAGCCCGCCTGTCAAGGAATCGACACGGGCCTCGGATGATACGGCAATCCCCAGCAGGAGCACCGGAACGACAACCAGACCAATCTTTCCGCTCATTGAATCTCTCTGTGATAAGACGTCGGTCCATGCCCCGCGCCCAGCCGGTATCATGACCTTTACCGGCGGCGGCAGGCATCAATGTACGACGATGACATCGCCGGATTGCACGTCAATATTCTTTTGCAGGTCTTTCCCCTTCAGAAAATCATCATAATCAAAATCAAGGGTATTATTTTTAAACATTTCCGCGTCCTGGGCATGGACATCTTTTCTGATCACGGTCACCTTACGACTGGACCATTCATTAAAACCTTCACAGCGGGCAATGGCCTCAACCAGAGAAAGCTGCACCGTCAACGGATATGCCCCGGATTTTACCACCTTCCCCATCACCACATACCTGCTGCTGTTGCTTCTGACGAGTACCGTTGTCACGGTCGGATTATCAAATATCGGCGCGTAGAGTTTCTTCAGATAATCGGCAAGTTGTGTAAGCGTCATCCCCACCGCCCTGACATCGCCGATGTGTTTGAGGGAAATCTGCCCATCCACCCTGACCTCAATACTGGACATGGCGTCTGACTTTGCCCCAGCCGCGGGATTCCCGGCAGCGGCGTTACCTGCGGGACTCGGGGCGGCCATATCCCCTTCTCCGTAGATACTCACGCTCAGCAGATCACCAATCCCAATGACATAGTTTTCTCTCATATCATCGGACCTCGGGCCAAGAATCTCCTTGCGGGCGCTGTCTTTCAGTTCTTTTGAGGCCGACACATCCGCCGAGGATTGCGCACATTGCCCGATGACCGGGTGCAAGGCAGACCAGAAAACAAGGATAGCAAGAACCCATTTTGAAAAAGACATCCCTTCTCCTCTTCTGAAAGATAGATCAGAGGCCATCTTGAATCTCCTGATCTTTCACGGCGGCCTCGCCATTGATGCCTCCGCCTGTGGCCTGAACTCGGTTGACAATGTCCGGAAAACACCATGAATTTAAAGAAATATAAACTATTTACCATAAACGGAAAGAAACGGTCCAGTATTTTCACTTTTTCATAGAAATATTTGCCGTATTCCCCTAGTATGAATTATCACATTCTG
>JAJYAX010000340.1 GCA_021779275.1 Deltaproteobacteria bacterium
CCCCTGAGCGACCATGCCATCTCGATGAAACTTGCGGAAAACAATATAGATATCGCTCGCCGGACCGTTGCAAAGTACAGGGAGCAGCTCAAGATAGCACCGGTGAAACACCGTCGGCAGCACAATCAGAAACCATGCAGGGGGGGCCATCATGCATTCGAGAAACGGAGGGAGAAAATTCAGGCAGACGGCCATGGCCGGTCTTGCCCTGCTGTTTTCGCTGTCGTCCTGTTCGTCCCTGATGACCGGTATGATCGAACCGGCGGTCGGCAACCTGCAGAAAGAGACTGATCTGGATCTGGTCTGCGAGGGGGCGCCCGCCGACCTTTTGATGATCGACAGCATGATCGCCTCCGACCCGGACAATCCCGCCCTGCTCCAGATGGGGGCCAAATCCTACAGCGCCTCTGTGGCGGCCATGACGGAATGCGGTGCAAAGACCGACAGGCTCGCGGCCCTTGCCGACAAGGCCAGACTCTACGGAACGACCCTTCTCGGCCGCGACCTTCCGCTTGCCCCCAAGGATTCGATTGGGGACCTGAACCGGACCCTGCAGGAAATGGAGACCTCGAAGGTCCCGGAACTCTTCTGGGGAGCGCTGGGCTGGACGACCTGGATCCGCCAGCAGCACGGAACCCCGGCATCCATTGCCGATTCGGTCAAGGTCGAGCGGATCATGCTCCGGCTGGAGGAACTGGACGACACCTTCCAGCAGGGGAGCATACACCTTTTTTTCGGGGCATATTATGCCGCCAAGCCGCCGATGTTCGGCGGTCGGCCGGATCTGAGCCGGATGCATTTTGAAAAGGCCCTGGCAATCTCCCATCACTCGTTCCTGCTCATCCAGACCACCTATGCCGAGACCTACGCCCGGCTGACCATGGACAAGGAGCTGCACGACAGAATGCTCAAGGAAGTACTTGACTTTCCGCTGAACAAGGCCCCGGATCTGGCGCTCAGCAATCAGATCGCCAAGAGAAAGGCCAAGCGGCTCCTGGCCGATGGTTTCTTTACGGAATAGGTGCGCCACGATGACCCCTGTCCTCAAAACAATAGACTGTCCCAACCTCCGGAGGTTCCCATGCATCGACTGACGCCCGTGCTTCTCGCCGTTCTCATACTCTGTTGTTCCTCGTGGGCCCGGGCCACGGCCAAATATACCTTCAAGATCGCCAGCCTGGCCCCGGAAGGATCCGTCTGGATAACACAATTCCGGGAATTCGCCAAAGAGGTCACCGAAAAGAGCAACGGCGAGATCGAATTTCGGATCTACCCCGGCGGGATCATGGGAGACGACCAGGCGATGTACCGGAAAATGCGGGTCGGGCAGCTGCAGGGAGGCGGTTTCACCATGACCGGGATAGCCGATGTCGTGCCGGACTTCCGCGTCATGGCCGTTCCCTTCCTGTTCCGGTCCTACGAGGAGGTCAACAGGGTTCGCGACAGCCTTGTCCCCTTCTTCAAGAACAAATTCAACGAGGCCGGGCTGGAGTTTGTCGCCATGACCGAGGTCGGTTTCATCTACACGATGTCCACCGAGCCCATGACCTCCGTTGACGACCTAAGGAAGAGCAAGAGCTGGGCGCCCTCGGGAGACCCGGTGACCGCCACCTTTCTCGCCAACCTCGGGATAACCCCGATTCCTCTGTCCATTCCGGATGTCCTCACCTCTCTGCAGACGGGACTGGTGGACACGGTCTTCAATTCACTGTACGGCTCCATCGTCCTGCAATGGTATACTAAAGCCCGCTTCATCACCGATATCCCTTTCGGCTATGCCTACGGCGTCTTCCTGCTGGACCGGAAGTCCTTTTCCAGGCTGCCCCCGAATTACACCGCGCTCATCCATACCACAGCGGAAAAATACTTCTCCGCACTGATAGACGATACCCGGAAAAGCAACGAGGAATCACGTCAGGTCCTTGAGCAGAACGGGGTGACCTTTGTCCAGGCAGAACCCGGCATTGTCAAGGAACTCCAAGCACAGAGAGACAAAACCGTGCAGCAGCTCCTGGGCAACGCCTTTTCTCAAGAGGCATACGATCTCGCAGCCGGGACACTGGAAAAGTACCGGAAAACCGAATCAACCACGACGCCAGATGAATCCCGCTCCCAGACCGGCAAATAGCCTTTTTTCGATCCTGGCCAGGATCGAGGAGTCCGTTCTCGGCCTCTTTCTGGTCATCATGATCCTCCTGGCCTGTGTCCAGATCCTCTTGAGAATCCTGTTTTCCAGCGGACTCCCCTGGGCGGATCCGGTCCTGCGCTATCTGGTTCTGTGGAGCGGCCTTCTCGGGGCCGCCATGGCCACCTCCCAGGGCAAACATATCGCCCTGGACATGATCAGCTTCCTGGTCCCGGAATCTCTGCAGGCCTGGCTTCGGATCATAACCAACCTCTTTTCCGCCATAGTGGCGGCCCTCCTGACCTGGGCCGCCTCTCTTTTTATTCGCAACGAAATGGAATTCGGCAATACCCAGCTCCTCTTAGCCCCATCCTGGGTCTGGAATCTGATTTTTCCGATGGCCTTCGCGCTCATTACCGTGCGTTTTTTCATGGCCGCCTGGAAAACGGCCATCCTCGTCATGAAAAAAGACCCCGGCGGCCGTCAATCATGAGCCTCCTCAAGCTGATTACGGTCCTGCTGGCGCTGCTGGGATCTCCTCTCTTTATCGTCATCTCCGCCCTGGCCCTTCTTTCCTTTCATTCCGCTGGCATAGATCTCTCCGTCATCGTCATCGAGATGTCACGCCTGGCCGAAAACCCGTTGCTGGTGTCGCTGCCCCTCTTTATCTTTGCCGGCACCGTGCTCTCAGAGAGCGGCACCCCGGGACGGATGCTCAAACTCTCAAGACTTCTGCTCGGCTGGCTGCCCGGAGGACTGGCGGTCATCTCCCTGACCGTCTGCGCGGTGTTCACCGCCTTTACCGGCGCTTCCGGGGTCACCATCGTCGCCCTTGGCGGCCTGCTGCTGCCCGCCCTTCTGCAGGACGGCTATAACGAACGCTTTTCTCTTGGCCTGCTTACATCCTCAGGCAGCCTGGGTCTGCTTTTCCCGCCCAGTCTGCCGTTGATCCTCTACGGAGTTATCTCGGAAAGCCGTATCGATCATCTTTTCCTGGCCGGTATCCTGCCCGGCATGGTGATGCTCCTGCTGCTCATTGTCTATGCCATGTTCAAGGCCCCGGCACGGCCTGAAGAAAGAATTCGATATTCCCGCCGGGAGATTCTGGCGGGACTTGCCGAATCGGCCTGGGAGATCCCCCTGCCGGTTATCATCCTGGGCGGCATTTACGGCGGATTTTTATTGGCAAGCGAGGCGG
>JAJYAX010000341.1 GCA_021779275.1 Deltaproteobacteria bacterium
GCGATGGCCAGTCCCTGGCCGGTTCCCTTTCCCCGGGCCTTGGTCGTGAAGAAGGGGGCGAAGACCCGATCTTGAATTTCTTTCGGGATACCTCCTCCCGTATCGCTGATCCGTATCTGAAGGCCGGTTTTGTTTCTGCTTGTGCGAATGGAAATTTTTCCCTTACCCTTGCTTCCGCCTTCGGTGAAATCGCCAATGGCATGAGCGCCGTTGACAATGATATTTAAGAAAACCTGGCTGATTTCACCGGCAAAACAGAGGGCAGGCGGGAGGTCGGGCGCAAAATCAGTCTCCATCTCCGCAACATATTTCCACTCATTTCTGCAGACGGTGATGGTGCTCTCCAGGATTTTGTTGATATCAACCGCTGTTTTTTCATCACTGCCGGGGTGGGAGAAATCCTTCATCGCCCGCACAATTTTTTCCACCCGCCGAATTCCCTCAAGGCTTTGGTTGATTGTCTTGGGGATCTCTTCCCGGAGAAAGACAAGATCGGCATCCTCGACTGCACTGGACAACTGCCGGGCCATCTCCTTAGGGATATCTCCCTTCTCGGTCAGCTCCTGCCAGAGACGGTCGTAGGTATCCAGAACCTTCGAAATGTCATGAAAGGAGTCCTCCAAAAAGCTTATATTATCCCCGATATACTGAATGGGGCTATTTATCTCATGGGCGATGCCCGCAGCCAGTTGGCCGACCGCTTCAAATTTCTGGGCCTGGGCCAGATCTCTTTCGAGAAAGAGTTTTTCCGTAACATCCTCGTACAGGGCAATGCCCGCATACACACTGCCGGACCGGTCGAAAATGGGAGATGTCACTATCCTGAATTCTCTCTCCCCCTGTCCGGTCGCAATACTTCTGGTCGCCTCGCAGGACTTGCCGGTTTGAAAGGTGGTCACGACGGGGCAATCATCGCAGATATCTTTACCTTGCTGATCATTAAACGCATGATAACAGTACGTTGTCTTGCCGATATCGACCTTGGGGAACCACTGCTGCATGGTCCGGTTCATCTCCAGGATCCGCATGTCACGGTCCAGCATGACCACACCGATGCCCAGATTATTCATTATGGCCGTAAGTTTTTCGGTCCGGCGGGATATCTTCTTCTCCAGTTCGATCTTGCAGGCATGCATATGGAGGTCCAGACGCAGATGCCGCAAGGCGTTTTCCACGGTGATCAACACCATATCACTGGTGACAGGCTTGATGATATATCCATAAACCCCGACCGTCATGATCTCACTGGCTATTTCGGGAGCACCAAAGCCTGTGATCATAACCCTTCCGGTCTGAGGATAATGCTCTTTTGCATACCAGATAAGGGTAAGCCCCGACTCACCCGGCATTTTTAGATCACAGAGGAGAAGGTCGAAGGTGTTCGAGGCCAGTGCCTCTTTTGCTGACGCCGTATCTTCCGCCGTATGACACTCATATCCCGCACCTTCAAGGACTCTGATCAGAAGTTTTCTTATCGCAGGCTCATCATCGACAATCAGGATCTTCGCGTTCATATTCTTCTTCTCCCTAACTATTACTCTCTTGCCTGTCCGCAACCGGCAGGAGAACGGTTACAATACTGCCTTTTCCCGGTTCCGATTCAATGGTAATATCTCCACCCATCTCCTGGATTATCCCGTATGTCACGGAAAGACCGAGCCCCGTCCCATCGCCATAGTTTTTCGTAGTGAAATACGGATCGAAAACAACACCAATTATTTCCGGCGCGATGCCGGTCCCGGTGTCGTGAAAAACCAGCTTGATGTAACTGCTCCGGGCAAGATTCGGATGGTCTGTAAAAAAATCATCGGAGGGGGTTGTTTCGGATACCTTTATTGAAAGAATACCGCCGAGATCGGCCATGGCCTGGCCGGCATTTGTACAGAGATTCATAATAATCCGATTGAGTTGGGCAGGCTCAGCCCGTATTCTGCCTACATCCTTGTCGACGGTTGCCTGCATATCAATGGAAGCCGGAAGGGTTGAACGCAGGAGCTTCAAGGTTTCTTCTACGATCTCCGGGACATCTAATAGAACCGGAGAATACTTCTGCTGGCGGCTGAAGGCCAAAATGCGCTGAACCAGTTCTTTTGCCCTGTTGCCGGCGGTATAAATCTCATTGAGATCCTCCTGCAGCTGTTGATCTGCCGGGTTGCTCTGTTTGGCCAGTTCTGTAAAACCGAGAATCGCGCTTAATATATTGTTGAAATCATGTGCGAAACCTCCTGCCAGCACGCCTATGGCCTCGAGTTTTTGGGCCCGCAGGAGTTGGGCCTCCAGCCTGGCCCTCTCCTCCTCGGCCCGCTTGCGTTCGGAGATGTCCCGCGCTATACCCAGCACGCCGATGATCGTCCCTTTGTCGAGCAGGGGTGTTTTTATGGTCTCAAACAGGGCGCGATGGCCGTCGTTGGCAAAGGTGAGCCATTCTTCATTGGTGGTTGGCTTCCCTGCCGCCATGGCCCGGCGGTCATTTTTAATGAAAAAATCGGCAAGCTGCCGGTCAACAAAGTCGTAATCGGTCTTTCCAATGATATCCGCCTCCCGGGAGCCGATAAAATTTTCGAAAATCGGATTGCAGGCGAGAAAGACGCCATCCGGGTCTTTCAACCAAATCAGGTCGGGGATGGTTTTTACCAGCGTGCGAAAGTGGCTTTCACTCTTGGACAGCAACTCCTGGGCCAGCTTGCGCTCAGTGATTTCCTGCTCAAGAACCCGTGTCCTTTGTGCCACCAGCCGCTTCAGAGACCATATCCCGAGCAGAGCGATAATGAGGAGCAGAGGGACGAGAATGACAAGAAGCCTTTTGAAAACCTCACCGGCGGAGATACTCGGTTCAGGCAAGAGAGGCGCGAACCATTTTTCATAGAGCGTATTATACGTACCGTTGAGGTAAACCACGGTTAATCCCTCGTTCAGCCGTGATTGTAATTCATGGTTCCCTTTCCGTACCGCAAAACAGAACTTCTGTTCAAAGCCTGCCAGTTTCAACGTCATCGGCTTGAGGGTGGAAATATTTCTCTGTTGTACAGGGATGATGTTGCTAAGGTAGAGTTTTTTGTTGACGGAAAATCAATAGGATATACAACCATAGCGCCTTTCGATTGGGTATGGTTTAATGCTCAAAAAGGGAAGCACGTGCTTAAAACTTTAACCGTTAACAATTCCGGTTTTATCAATTATTCCAAAGAAATAATCATAAATGTTAATTAAAAAATATTATATTTTTGTCTTCAATACTTATGGAATAATATTAATTAACTAAACATTATGCCGAAAATAAACAATCAAGCTGCCGCTGACATTAAAATATTTCTAATCA
>JAJYAX010000342.1 GCA_021779275.1 Deltaproteobacteria bacterium
AAATAGTTGACCACCGAATGGTGGTCAGATAATCTTTTTAAAATACCGCTTTGAGCGGTTCACTGTTTTGAAAGCCACCGGCTTTGCCGGTGGTTACTTACTCTCCTGGAACCAGATGCAGGCGCTCGCCGGTATCGGGATTCTGAACCCAAAGCATTTCTTCTGGAAGACGGCTGCAAAACTCACAATGCAGCCACAGGAGGTACGCGACGCTTGTTGTATCGGCCTGCAAATCTTTGCGGTGATCGATGAGCCGTTGAACCTCGATGTGGGCTACAGCCTCATGCTGTAGCGCCCTCTTCTGCGGATCGGCGGAATAGTCGGCATGGGACAGGGCTCGATCTATATCGCGAGGGTGCGTATCGTGCCCTTCGATAAGGTTGGAATAGTAGCAATTCATCGACCGCACGAGATCGCCTATGCTTCTCCTCACAGCTGGAGGTAATTGGCTTGCGAGTCCGCTGGCTTTTGTTGCCAGGTCAAGAGCAAGGTCTTCTAACTCGCGCTTGCCCTCTGGAGGCAACATTGGTTCCATCAAACTTATGTTTTCAGTGGTTCCCATATAGTCTCTTTTCTCTATTGCCGGAATATTTGTTATATATAGCATTGTATATCAATATGTTGTTAATGTAAACAGCATAATTGTTGCCGGTTCTGTTGCCGGTTCGAGTTTTTGGGGTGGTTTGCTCTAACCCCCATCCCGGAGCAGTAGCGAGACAACAAAGGATGCGCCCGGTTTGTTTTGCCAGCCGGGTTACAACGATGTTTCATATAAACGTCCACATATTTTTCTTATTGTATTAGCATGTTTTATCACCAGCGGCTGCACCCTGATAAAATTAAACCAAGACGTAAAAGAAAGCTTGGCCTCTACAATTTTGGTTGGACATGTTTCCACCGCATCTCCCGGCAAAGGGCCTCTTGTCGTCGCTGCCTACTCAATCGATCACGGGAAAAAAGAAATTGCTCACTATACGATTCTCCATGAATCCGGTGAGTATGAACTTATGGTTGCCCCGGGAAATTATTACGTCTTTGCCTTTTGGGATAAAAACAACAACCTGATCTATGATGAGGACGAGCCGGCCAGGCAGTACGGCAGTCCCAAGTTTGTCTCTGTGCCGCCCGGCGGCGTTGTCCTTCAGATTGATATCAATATCCCGGAAAGTGGGATCACGATTGATCTGCCCTATGGGTTTGAAATCTCGCCGGTCAGGCCTGAAAAACTTCAAAGTCGTCTTGCGGGAGCCATAGTAGGTCTGGATGATGAACGCTTTGCCGATGAAAACGGGAGAAGAGGCTTTTGGGAGCCCACTGAATTTTATAAGGAATTTGGCGGGAATATCTATTTTCTCGAAGAATACGATCCTCAGAAGATACCCATCCTCTTTATACACGGAGCCGGCGGCACTCCCGCGGGATGGAAGTATTTCGTCGATAATATAGATAGAACCCGTTTTCAGCCCTGGTTTTTTTATTATCCCACCGGAGCCCGGATCAAGAGCATGTCATACCTGTTGTACTGGAAGTTATTTAACCTGCAAATCAAATACAAATTCGCCAAGATGTATATCATGGCCCACAGCATGGGCGGGCTGGTGGCCAGATCTTTTCTTGTGGATTACGGTCAACTCTTCCCCTATGTGAAACTCTTTATATCGCTGGCAACGCCGTGGGGAGGCGACAGGATTGCCGAGCTTGGCGTCAAACAATCTCCCGCAGTGATACCGAGCTGGATCGATATGCAGCCGGAAGGTGAGTTTATAACATCATTATACAGGACAAAACTTCCTGAAACGACGGCCTTCTACATGTTTTCCGGCCACCGCGGAGGTCGCAACCCTTTTCAGTCCAATAATGACGGAACCATTTCACTCTCCAGCATTCTGGACCTGCGGCCTCAGGCCGAGGCCAGAATGAATTATACATTCAATGAGGACCATGCAAGCATTGTCTTCAGCAAGGAGGTGTTGGCCCAGTACAATACGATTATCAATACGTTTGATGAAAAAAACGGCTTATCAAGCCGCCGAGCAGGAGGATATCTTAAGCTCCAGTATTCGTATGATCATTCATTCGCGGACGTAAGGCCCTGGCCCAGCCTCATACTTCGCCCTACCGACAAAAAAGATGCGGAAACCGTCATCACCTTACGTCCTGATGATAGCGGCAGGGTACTTGGACCGTTTCCTCCCGGTGACTATTCCGCCAGCATGACCGCCATGGCGGCCAGGACCGGGGAGAAAAACCTCCCTCTCTCTCTCTCGAGAGCAGCAAAACAAAGGAGCTGAGTTTTGCCTTTACACCAGACGGGACCATCTCCGGATTTGTAACCACGGCGCTGAAAGCAGAGGATCGGCCTGTTGGAATGCCGGCCGATAAATATCTCCCGGCCGATAAGAAAATTGCGATACAAACCATTACCTTGAGCGGTGCCGGAATTCGTCGGGTGCTCTCCCCGCTTACCGGTGAAAATATTGATTATATGGGATATCTTATTTCACGCTCTGATTTCTGCTACGATGGATCTTTCTTCTTTTTCGGGTTGCCTGCCGGGGTTTACGAACTCGTCATTAATGCTCAGGGATATCAACCCCTAACGCAAAAATATTCCGTCACTCCAGGCAAACAAGACGAACAAATGGTTTCCGAATTACTGCCGGAAAAACTGTGAGTTTTTTCAAAATAGCCTCGAGGTGTGATACGGGTGCAAATCATTTGACCTTGCTGCAGCAATGCGGTAGTCTACTGCCATAAGGTGTCGAAAGACATAAGAGGGAATCCTGTGCAAATCAGGAACGGGCCCGCCGCTGTAACCGGGGACGAAGGCTGCGTAGACCACTGACCGATCAGGTTGGGAAGGTGCGGCGCTGAGGTCGATCCGGGAGTCAGAATACCTGCCTTAGAAAAATTCATGGGACGTGTCTCCGGGGATCAGAGACCTTCGTCCCGCATCTGTGGAGAAATCAGGGCCCCCAGATCAATTACTCATTGGTCCGGGGGCCTTTTTTGTGCTCCGGACCCACCTTTCAGGAGGAAACAGATGGAGAAGAATGAACTGGCCTTTGCCAAACAGGCACTTCTGGCTACACGGGACTGGGATACCTATCAGGCAATTATCAGAAAATGCCTGCGCATCCCAGGTAAGAGCATGGAATTGAAACAAGAGTCCGACAAGCTATAGAAGGAGGACGGTAGGGGCTTCGAGAGAGATGGGTCTCTTTCGGGGCCTCACTGCCAGGCCCGAAGCTCGGAGAGGGCGGTGGAGCAGAGCAGATAGGTGATGTCGTGTCTCTTGGCC
>JAJYAX010000343.1 GCA_021779275.1 Deltaproteobacteria bacterium
AGGCCTGAGGGGAGATAGGAGGAAAGCCCCCTGGCCGTCCCCTCCCGGACCACATGCTGCAGCCCGGTGTTGACCAGGAAGACGGACTCGGGGGAAAAGCGCTGCTCCACCGAGAGTCCATAGCGCTTGACCACAGTGTTATCGGCGGCCAGCACGGCGGTGATGGCCCGCTGCGGCACATAAAAACCGCCTGAGGCCAGGGTCTGGTACATCTGCGCCACCTCCAGCGGGGAGGGGGCCGCGGAGCCGAGCAGAAAGGAGGGGTAGGCCGGAAAGGTCCCCGGCAGCCCCAGGTCCCCGGCCGTTTTGATGACCTTTTCCAGGCCGACGGCAAGACCGAGATTGACGGTGGCCAGGTTATAGGAATGGGCAAGGGCCTGATAAAGCGGTACCTGACCGTGTTCCCTCCGGTCAAAATTCCGGGGCCTCCAGCGGTTACCGTTCCCTTCGGCCAGCGAGACGGCGGTATCCTGCACCGGGCTCGTCAGGGTGTAGCCGTTGGTCAGCGCCGCCAGGTAGACGGCGGCCTTGATCAGAGAGCCCATCGGGCGTTTTGCGTCAAGGGCGCGATTGAAGCCCGATTCAAGCGGGGTGCGGCCGCCGGCAATGGCCAGGATCTCGCCGTTCTCCCGGCGGCTGACCACCGCCGCCCCCTGGATATCCTTTTGTTTATGGGCCTTTTCCAGCGCCGTAATGCCTTCGTCCATCTGTTTTTCAACCTGCCATTGGACCTGGGGATCCAGGGTGGTCAGGATCTTCAGGCCATTGGAAGTCAGGTCCGCCTCTTTGTATTCCTGGTTCAGCTGACGGCGCACCAGGTCGAGGAAGGCGGGAAAACGATTGAAACCGCCGACCACCGGACCGGATTGAATGAGGGGGGCGGCGATGGCCCGGTCATGGTCGTCCTGCCGGATCAGATCCTGGGCCAGCATGATATCCAGGACCAGGTTTCTTCTCTGCAGGCAGCGCTCGGGATTCCTGCGGGGGTCGTAGAAGGATGGTCCCTTGATCATACCGACCAGGACCGCGATCTGGTCGGCTGCGAGATCCATCAGACCGCGGCGGAAATAAAACTGACTGGCCAGGCCGAAACCGTGGATGGCCCTGCCGCCATCCTGCCCGAGGAATATTTCGTTGGCATAGGCGGTCAGGATGTCATCCTTGCTGTAATGGGTCTCCAGGAGGATGGCCATAATGGCCTCATTGATCTTGCGTTGCAGGGTTCGGCTGCTGCTCAGGAAGAGGTTTTTCACCAGCTGCTGGGTCAGCGTGCTTCCTCCCTGCACGGTCTGGCCCGCCCGCAGATTGGCGATCAGCGCCCGGAGGATGGCGATGGGCGCTATGCCTCCGTGCGTATAGAATCCCTGATCCTCGACGGCCAGCAGGGTCTTGACCAGCAGCTCGGGGATATCGGCGCGGGTCAGAACAAGCCGGTCCTCATTCTCGCGGGGATGAAAACTGCCGATCCGGGCCGGATCGAGCCGGACCAGAGAAAGCGGGGCATGCGTTTTCGTGTCGGAGATTTCCTGTATCCTGTCGCCTGCAAAGGAGAGGGTGAGCCGGGCCGATTTTTCCAGCCCCGACGGGTACATAAAATCCCTGGTGACGATATCGAAGCGGTTTCCCTGACGATCATATCCACCGGCGGACGTGGCGTCGGCCTCGCGGCGGTATCCGGCCAGCTGCAGTTCCTCTTCCAGCATCCCGGGGGTGAAGGCGAGTCCTGGAAAGAGTTCCAGCGGCCGGGCGTAGACCACGGCGGGCAAGGACCATCGTTTGCCGTCAAACCTCTGCCGGATCTCGGAGTCCAGATGCAGGACATAGGGGATCAGGAGAAGGCCTGCCAGCAGAAGGGCCAGGACTGTTATACTCCCCACCAGCACCGGACGATGCCGTTTTATTGGTTTTTTGTGTTGTTTCATGTCTCTAGAGGTATTTTCAAAAAGTCGGATTTCTTCAGTGTATCCTCTTCCGGCGAATTCTTCATTAAAATGGTGTCCGGGGGATACTTTTCTTTTTCCGGAGAAGTGAATTCCTACCCATTGTCGGTCGGAAGGCGTATTTAAATTGATTATTTTTATTCCGGGGTTACTCTTAAGGAGGTGAGTTTGGGCCGGTCCGTCCGATCAGGACTTCCTCCGCCTGGTTTTTCCACGGACGCCTCCTGGACAATGATTGCTGAGGGAAATCGGCTTGCGGCGTATGATATCAAAAATTTTAAGGCTTGCCGGGCGCTGGATTCTGGCGCTGGTTGTTCTCTCCGTCGCTCTTGTTCTCTACCTGCGCTGGGTTGCGCCGCCAACCAGCGCCTTCATGCTCGAAGAGCAGTGGGCGAGAAGACTGGCCGGGGACAGGCCCATCAGATACCGGTGGGTCGACTGGAAATTGATTTCGCCCCATCTGCCTCTTGCCGTGGTCGCCGCCGAGGACCAGAAGTTTCCATTTCACTGGGGGTTTGATGTGGCATCGATCAAGAAGGCCATTGAGACGAACAGCAAAAGGCAGCTGCCGCGCGGGGCCAGCACCATTACCCAGCAGGTGGCCAAGAATCTCTTTCTCTGGTCCGGCCGGAGTTATTTCAGAAAAGGTCTTGAGGCATACTTCACCATCCTGCTGGAGGCCCTGTGGCCGAAGACCCGGATCCTGGAGGTCTACGTGAATATTGCCGAGTTCGGTGACGGAGTCTTCGGGGCGCAGGCGGCGGCAACCACCCTGCTGGGCAAAACTCCCGCCCGGCTGACCAGGGATGACGCGGCCTTGCTGGCCGCGGTCTTGCCGAATCCAAAAGAACTGGACGTTACCCGGCCGTCCCGCTATGTGCTGGAAAGGCGGCAGTGGATCAAGGTGCAGGCCGTTCGTCTGGGTGGTCCGGGCTATCTTAAAGACTGAAGAAGGAATGAGGATGATGCATATGATACGACAGGTAGTCCTGACCCATTTTTTGGCGCTCTTCGTCTGGATATCATTTTGCGAGGTCGATGGAGCCTGGGCGGCAATGGAGGATCCCCTCGACATTCAGCCGGAGGTCTTCTGGAGCAATGTCAGGACATCCCAGGAGCTGGCCGATTATTTTGAGAAACGTTCAAATCCAAAAACCGGATTGTCTCTGAGCCTCTTCGGCGATGAACGTCCTGTTGCCGTGAACGGCACCCAGATCTACGACACCGGTCTGCGTCTTCTTGCCGACAGCGCCTTCTCTCTGCAGATCATCGAGACCTTTGCCCGGAGCAGTTCGTCCAGGGCCAGCCGCAACGCTCCGCAGACTGTGCAGACCGGC
>JAJYAX010000344.1 GCA_021779275.1 Deltaproteobacteria bacterium
TGCCGGTTCTGCGGCCAGTCGGGACACTACGAGACCGAAATTGCGACCTACGACAGCATCGGCAGCGTTGAGGCACTGATCCAGGGCAGGGACAATGACGCCCATGGGGTCGAGAGGTTTTCTCTGGTGACCGCCGGCCGCACGGCCAGCCTACAACAGCTGGAGGAATACGGGAAGATCTACAAAGAGCTGCGGGAGCAGACGGGACTCAGGCTCTGCGCCTCCATGGGGCTGTTGACCCGGGAGAAGGCCGATCTGCTGCGATCCTACGGTGTTGAACGCTATCACTGCAATCTTGAGGCCTGCAGGAATTTCTTCCCCAGGGTCTGCACCACCCATACCTGGGAGGAGAAGGTCGAGACCATCCGGATTGCCCGCAAGGCCGGCATGGATGTCTGTTCCGGCGGCATTATCGGCATGGGGGAGACGCTTCGCGACCGCCTGGAGCTGGCCTTTGAGCTCCGGGACCTGGAGATCCTGTCCATCCCCATCAATATTCTGACCCCCATTGCCAATACCCCCTTTGCTCATCTCAAGCCATTGGCCCTCCCTGAGATCCTGACCAGTATCGCTCTGTTCCGGCTCATCAACCCCAGGGCCGTCGTCCGGCTCGCGGGGGGACGGAGCGGCATGGGCGCGGACCAGTATCGCTGCTTTTCCGCCGGGGCCAATGGCGCCATCGTCGGCAATTATCTGACCACCGTCGGTAACAGCCTGGAAGAGGACATCACCATGATCCGTCGTCTTGGCTTTGAATGCAAGGACGCAACACAGGGGAAGTAAGCGTGGATATCCAACAGATGCTGGAATTTGATAGAAAACATATCTGGCATCCCTATACCTCCATCAATAATCCGCTGCCGGTCTATCCGGTGGAGTCGGCAACGGGAGTCCGCATCCGGCTGACGGACGGCCGGGAGTTGATCGACGGGATGGCCTCCTGGTGGTCGGTGATCCATGGGTACGGCCACCCTGTCCTGATCCGGGCCCTGCAGGAACAGGCGGCCAGGCTCTGCCATGTGATGTTCGGCGGACTGACCCATGAACCGGCCGTGGAATTGGCCAGACTCCTGGTCAATCTGACCCCGGTCGGCCTGAACCGGGTGTTTTTCTGCGATTCCGGCTCGGTGGCCGTCGAGGTGGCGATGAAGATGGCCATCCAGTACTGGCAGGCGCAGGGAAAACCGGGGAAAAATCGTTTTCTGACGGTCCGTTCAGGCTACCATGGCGATACCTTTCATGCCATGTCGGTCTGTGATCCGGTCACCGGCATGCATCATATCTTTGCCGGCAATCTCCCCCGCTATGTCTTTGCCGACCGGCCCGAGGTCGGTTTTCATGACCCCTGGGACGAGAGGGATATCGCCTCCTTTGCCGAATTGATCGAGCGCCGTCATGCTGACTTGTGCGCGGTAATCCTGGAGCCCATTGTCCAGGGGGCGGGGGGGATGCGCTTTTACCATCCCGAATATCTGCGGCAGGTCCGCGCCCTCTGCGACCGCTATGATGTGCTGCTCATCGCCGATGAAATCGCCACCGGTTTCGGCCGGAGCGGCAGGCTCTTTGCCTGCGAGCACGCAGATATCTCTCCTGATATCATCTGTCTGGGCAAGGCCCTGACCGGCGGCGCCATGACCCTGGCCGCGGTTCTGGCAACAGAGAGGATAGGTGACGGTATCTCCGGGGGCGACCCCGGGGTCTTTATGCATGGGCCGACCTTTATGGCCAACCCTCTGGCCTGCCGGGTGGCGGTCGCCTCCGTCACCCTCCTGCTTGCCTCGGACTGGCGGCGGAAGGTCCTGGATATTGAGCGGCGACTGCGGGAAGGACTTGCTCCCTGTAAGGAGATGGCCCATGTCAGGGATGTGCGGGTCCTGGGGGCCATCGGGGTGGTGGAGCTGCATGAGGCCGTCACGATGGAGCGGATCCAGGCCGCCTTTGTGCGGCGCGGCGTCTGGGTCCGTCCTTTCGGGCGTCTGGTTTATCTGATGCCGTCCTACTGTATGGAGGCGGCCGATCTTGCCGCACTGACCACGGCCGTGGTGGCCGTGGTGGCCGGGGAGGCGGAAAATGAGTATTGACTATGAAAAATCCCTGGGCGATCTGCGCCGCACCGGGAGAATCCGGCAGCTCAGGCCGCTTGCTGATCGGACCGGATGCCGGGTGATGTATAAGGGCAGGAGGTTCCTGAATCTCACCTCCAATGATTACCTGGGCCTGGCCGGCAATGCCCGCCTGCTTCGCCGTTTTTACAGCTCCAGAAACGATGAAAACCTCCTGGACGGTTACGGCCTCGGTGTCGCCTCCTCCAGGTTGCTTACCGGCGACATTGAGACCGCCCATCAGTTGGAAGAGCGTCTGAGGACGGAGTATGGCAGGCCGGCGGCGCTGCTCTTCAATTCCGGCTATCACGCCAACATCGGGATCCTGCCGGCGCTTCTCGGCAAGGGGGACCTGGTGGTCTCGGACAAGCTGAACCATGCCTCCATCCATGACGGGATGCGGCTCTGCCGGGCCGAACACCGGCGCTATTGGCATTGTGACTACGATCATCTGCAGGAGATCCTGGAGAGCAGCCGCGGCAAGTACGGTCGGATTGTTATCGTCAGCGAATCGGTCTTCAGTATGGACGGGGACGTGGCCGATCTGGGGCGGCTGGTCGACCTGAAAAAGAGATACAAGGCCCTGCTCTATGTGGATGAGGCCCATGCCGTCGGTCTCTATGGCCCCAGGGGCCTGGGCAAGGCCGAAGAGCAGGGGGTCCTGGGTAAGGTGGATATCCTGATGGGGACCTTCGGCAAGGCCTATGCCTCCATCGGGGCCTTTGTCCTCTGTGCGGCGGATATCCGCGATTATCTGATCAACCATAGCCGTTCCCTGATCTTCACCACAGCCCTGCCGCCGGTGGTCATCCACTGGAACCTCTTTGTCTTCCAACAGGTCCTGCAGATGCAGGACCAGCGCGAACATCTGACGGCCATTGCCGGAAAACTCCGCCGGGCGCTTACGGAAAAGGGACTAGCGACCGGAGGATCCACCAATATCGTGCCGGTCATGATCGGCGACAACCAACTGGCGGTGGATCTGGCTGAAGAGATGCGGGAGGAAGGCTACCTGATCTTCCCGGTCAGGCCGCCGACCGTTCCCGAGGGCACCGCCCGTTTCCGGATTTCTCTGACGGCCGATATGCTCTGGCAGGATCTTGAGGGGCTGGCTGGCCTCCTGGCCGCGCGTATGCGTCACTGAGAGGCAGGCTGCGACCATCATGAA
>JAJYAX010000345.1 GCA_021779275.1 Deltaproteobacteria bacterium
GTTGAGTGTCCTGTCGGTCTGGGCGGGAAAGGCAATGAAGGCGTTGCCGCCTTCGTCGGCAAGGTCGACGGCTCCATCGGGTATGTCGAGTATGCCTATGCCTTGCAGAATAAAATGGCCTCGGTGCTGCTGAAGAACCATGATGGCAAGTATGTCGCTCCGACAGCTGAAAATTTTCAGGCGGCAGCGGCCGGCGCCGACTGGGCCCATGCCGAAGGATATTACATGGTCCTGACGGATCAGCCGGGCGCCAATTCATGGCCGATCACCGGCGCCTCCTTCATCCTCGTGTATAAGACCCAGGACAATGCGGCTCAGGCCAAAGAGGTCTTGAAATTTTTTGCCTGGAGCTATAAAAACGGCGGTAAATCCGCTATGTCTCTGGACTATGTCCCGATGCCCGAATCTGTTGTCAAGATGGTGGAGATGAGCTGGGAGAAGGAAATCAAAGACAAGGAAGGCAAGGCGATCTGGCCGTGATATACATCGAAGAAACCTGGATCCGGCATTGCAAAAAGCAGATATGATCAATGCTGAAGACGGGTTGGCGGCTTACCTGCGGAGGACCGGACGGTCCTCCGTGCATGGTTTACGTGTCCTGCCTGGGAAGGCGGTTTCTTGAGTTCAAGCAATTTATGAACATGAAAAAAAACAAGGTCTGGGGTGACTTTATTTTTCGCGGATTGACAGCAGCCTTTGCCTCCGGCATCGCGCTGATCTTCATTGCGATTATTCTGGTACTCTGGCATCAATCTCAGCCCTCCATTCAAAAGTTCGGTTTTTCCTTCCTGATCACTTCGCGCTGGAATCCGGTCCAGGAACAATTCGGTGCTCTGATTCCCATTGTCGGCACCCTGCTTTCCACCTCTCTTGCCCTGCTGTTTGCGATCCCGCTGAGCCTGGGTATCGCCCTGTTCCTGGCGGAGCTGGCGCCGCATTGGCTGCGGGCGCCCTTCGGGACTGCCATTGAACTCCTGGCCGCGATCCCCTCCATCGTCTACGGCATGTGGGGTTTGTTCGTCCTCGGCCCCTTGATGTCGGACTATGTGCAACCTTTCCTGAAAAGCACCCTGGGCTTCCTGCCGTTTTTCTCCGGCGCTTCCATGGGCATCGGCATGCTGACTGCGGGCCTGGTGCTGACTCTGATGATCATCCCGTTTATATCCTCGGTGACCCGGGATGTCTTTCTGATGGTGCCTCAACCCCTGAAAGAGGCGGCCTACGGTCTTGGCTGCACGACCTGGGAGGTGGTCAGGGATATCATGATACCCTATGGCAAAAAGGGGATTGCCGGAGCGGTTTTCCTGGGTATGGGGCGGGCGCTTGGCGAGACCATGGCCGTCACCTTCGTTATCGGCAACGCCTACCACCTCTCCTGGTCTCTGTTCGCACCCGGCAATTCCATCGCCTCGACACTGGCCAACGAATTTACCGAGGCGGACGGCGCGGTGTATCTGTCATCCCTGATCGAACTTGGACTGGTGCTCTTTCTGATCACCCTGATCATCCTCAGCATAGCCCAGATGTGGCTCCGGCGCAGTCAGGGAGGAAGGGCATGATGACACTGCAAAACCGTCGAAAAATGCTCAACAAGGTGGTGCTGACCCTTTCGGGGCTGGCAGCGGTCCTCGGTCTGTTTATGCTGACCTGGATCCTGGGGGATGTGGCCTGGAAGGGTTTTACCTCCATCAACTGGGATTTTTTCACCGAGTTGCCGACGCCTCCGGGCGTGACCGGCGGAGGTCTGGTCAACGCCATTGTCGGCACCCTGCTGATGACCGGTGTCGCGGCCCTTATTGCCGTCCCCTTCGGCATGATGTCCGGCACCTATCTGGCCGAGTTCGGCAAAAACAACATCGTTGGTCATTGCATCAGATTCCTGGCCGATATTCTGGTCTCGGCCCCTTCGATAGTGATAGGTGTTTTTGTCTATCTGATCCTGGTCAAACCGATGCATAATTTTTCCGGCTGGGCGGGAGCTGTTTCTCTGGCCATCATCATGCTGCCGGTGGTCAGCCGGACCACCGAGGAGATGCTCAGGCTGGTGCCGCCGGAGATCCGGGAGGCGGCCCTGGCCCTGGGCTCACCCTACTGGAAGATGACCTTCAAGGTTATCTACCGGTCGGCCTCCTCGGGTATCGCAACCGGGGTTATGCTGGCGGTGGCCAGGGTTGCGGGAGAAACGGCGCCGCTGCTCTTCACTGCCTTGAACAGCCCCTACTGGATGCATGGCATGAATGAGCCGATGGCGAATCTGACCGTGGTCCTGTTTAACTATGCCATGAGTCCCTACGATGACTGGCACAGGATGGCCTGGGGCGCGGCTTTTGTGATCACGATGACCGTCCTGGCGGTGAATATTCTCGCGCGGGTTATCCTGCGTACTAAAAGGAGAGCGTCGTGAACGAGGCGATGTACCGAACTACTCAACAGGGGACAGGAATGAAACAGAATGCAATGGCGATGGAACTGGGACCCACTAAAAAACTGGACATGGGCGAGATCAAACTCTCCATCCGCCATTTGAATTTTTATTATGGGGATAAGCAGGCCCTGTTTGATAATACCCTGGATATAGCTGCGAGAAAGGTAACGGCCTTTATCGGCCCTTCAGGCTGTGGAAAATCCACCCATATCCGGACATATAACCGGATGTTTGAACTCTATAAGGGCTTCCGGGCCGAAGGCGAGATCCTGATTGACGGGATGAACCTCCTTGATGCCTCGATCCCGGCCCTCCATCTCCGGCATCGGGTAGGGATGATATTTCAGAAGCCGACGCCCTTTCCGATGAGTGTCTTCGATAATATTGCCTATGGCCTGAAGCTTCACAATTCCTTCAGCGTCAGTGAGATTGAGGGCAGGGTCGAAAAGGCCCTGCGGGATGCGGCCCTATGGGACGAGGTGCAGGGTAAACTGCATCATCCCGGCACGGCGCTCTCCGGCGGCCAGCAACAGCGGCTCTGTATCGCCAGGGCCCTGGCGGTCGAACCGGATGTGCTGCTGATGGATGAACCCTGCTCGGCCCTGGACCCGATCGCCACGGCCAAGATCGAGGAGCTGATTGAGGAACTCAAAGGGAAACTGACCATTGTGATTGTGACCCATAACATGCAGCAGGCCGCCAGGGTGTCGGACTACACCGCCTATATGTATTTGGGAAAACTCATGGAGTTCGGGACCACAAGCACCATTTTCATGAATCCGGTGCGCAAGGAAACGGAGGATTACGTCACCGGCCGTTTCGGTTGATCTTAGGGATTGCTCA
>JAJYAX010000346.1 GCA_021779275.1 Deltaproteobacteria bacterium
GGTGGCCTGCTTCAGCGAAAACATTTCAGCGTTTCAGCAGTCCACCGCAGGTGTCCAAATTTTCAGCAACTGGCTTCCATGATGCGATTCACTGCGACTACCGAAGGAGAAGAGTCCTTTAATTCAAGAAGAGATCTTTTTTCCATATCAAATTCAAGGAGGGCCGGATCATCAGGGATAACTCCCAGGATGGGGATGCCGATCTCCTTGGCCTCGGCAAGAAAGATATCACTGAGTTTTTCCGGGCCTCGTGTTACCACAATGCCCATCTTTTTAACCGACAACTTCAATCCGTCCAAGAGCCCGTGGATTCGTCGCAACGCCCGCAGGCCTCTCAGAGAATAATCGGTAACCAGATAGAGTATATCAACCTTGCCGCTGGTTCTACGGCTCAGGTGTTCCATCCCCGCTTCATTGTCAACAACCATATATTTATAGCTTGAGGCCAGACTATCCGTAAAGTTATTGAGGATGTTGTTGACCATGCAATAGCATCCATGTCCCTCCTGCCGTCCCATCACCAGGAGATCAAAGTTCGGAGTTTCGATGATAGCTTGATTCATCAAGGATTCAATATAGATGGCCTTGTCCATCCCGGAAGGGACACCCTGGGGGTCTTTCATGAAATTTTCCCGTATATCGCCAACGGTGGTGGTGACATTCATTCCCATTGTCTCACCCAGGTTGCTGTTCGGATCTGCATCGACGGCGAGCACGGGGGATTTCCCGGTTGAGGTCAGATATCGGACTACCAGGGTCGCGACCGTTGTCTTTCCAACGCCGCCCTTTCCAGCAAATGCAATAATTTTACTCATAAAAATCTCCATCATTTAGTTGTACTGCAAAATATACAAATACCATACAGTAACATATAAGCATCGTGAGAAAAAGTACTATCCTTGATTCGGACCGCCACGGGTCATTCGGCCATTTCCAGCTGCCGGAAGTTTAAGAGTCCGACCCGTAGTCCGAAGACCGCAAGTTCACTGAGGAGAATATTTGCAAATCCATTCTGTCCCGTCAGGCGCACCAGCTTGGCATGGAGTCGCTGTTTTCGCAGTAATCCGTTGATCGGAGCAAGATTACACTTCGGATCCATGATCTTACGAGCCGCCATTTCTCCGGAAACCACAGCCGGATAGATGCCCTCTCCGGTCAAGGCCGAGGCAAGGCCCGCCGCATCTCCTGCCAGAAAAATATGTCCGAAATCCCAGCCCTGATAGTCAAAGTTGATATACCCGGCGTCACACTTTTCCTGTGTAAGGTCAATTTCCAGACTTTCAGCCCAGCGGATAAGGTTTTGTTTGAGCTCCTGTGCCGACATAACCGCTCTATCGACATAGGCGCCAACGGAGAGTGTCTGCCGATGAGGGAATATCCATCCGTAACCATTCTTGAAAGAGCTGTTGTCCAGATGCCATTCCATCCTGTCTCTCTGGCCGGGGATCTGATAATTTATGCCGATTCCCATTCTTTCAGAAGGGAGGGCAAGATGTCTTCTGACCAGAGAATTTGAGCCATCCGCACCAACCAGATAATCAAACGTTACCTGAAGGTGCTGATTGGTCAGTGTGTTGAGGAGGATGAGGGTATGATCGTAGACCTTTACCAATCGTGTCGCCGGAAGAATTTCGGTACCGCAGGCAATGGCCTGTTCAAGCATAAATTGTCCCAGGCGTTTCCTGTTGACCGTGACGATAATGGGGGAGGGCGCCTGGACGGAAATCTGCTGAAGCCGGGTTTTTATATGCTGGACGGGGAAGGATCTTTCGATGAGGTCTTCAGGAATCGTCTGGGCCAGTCCACTCCATGTCAGACCGCCGGCGCAGACCTTGGAGCCGATTTCCTTTTTTTTATCGACAAGAAGAGTTTTAACGCCATTTTGGGCGAGGACCTTTGCACAAGCAAGTCCGGCTGGACCCGCGCCGATTATGACAACGTGAAAGTGCATATGGCTGATGTCTTCAGGAGACGGAGGTCTTCTAACGGAATCTGAAACTACTCCTCCAGAAATGCAGCCATAATATACTCCCTGTTCATCCTGGCGATATTTCTGATAGAAATCCCCTTTGGACAGACGGCCTCACATTCCCTTTCATTGGAACAATTGCCGAAACCCTCGGCATCCATGGTCTTGACCATGGCCAGCGCCCGGGCCTTTCTTTCGGTCTTTCCCTGAGGGAGCAGACAGAGTTGGGAAATTTTGGCGCTGGTGAACAGCATGGCCGCACCATTGGGACAGGCGGCAACGCAGGCCCCGCAGCCGATACAGGCGGCGGCATCCATGGCCAGCTCGGCGGTGTTTGCAGGGATGGGCAGGGTATTGCCATCCGGAGCGCCACCTGTATTCACCGAAACGTAGCCGCCGGACTGGATGATCCGGTCAAAGGCGGACCGGTCGATAATCAGATCCTTTTTGATCGGGAAGGCCCGTGATCTGAACGGTTCAATGACCAGTACGTCACCATTTCTAAAATTTCTCATATGCAGTTGGCACAGAGTCGTTTCTTTTTCCGGGCCATGGGCAATACCGTTTATAACCGAACCGCACATGCCGCAGATGCCTTCCCGGCAGTCATGATCGAAGGCAACCGGGTCCTTTCCTTCCTTGGTCAGTTTCTCATTCAGGACGTCCAACATCTCCAGGAAAGACATATCCGTTGAGATGCCAGTCAAGGTATATGTCTGGAGGTTACCCAGAGAGTCGCTGTTCTTCTGGCGCCAGATTTGCAAAGTGAGGTCAAGAGTGCTCATGGTCTTCTATGGAATTTAAGTTTTGACGTGCGATCACCATCATCCCGATGGTTATTTATAACTTCTCTGGCTGGGGGTTACGAATTCAAAGGTCAGCGGTTCCTTATGCATAACCGGCGCCTGATCATCCCCCTTATGTTCCCAGACGGAGACGTGCGAGAAATTCGCATCATCACGTTTAGCCTCATGTTCTTCCGTCTGGCTTTCCTCGCGAAGATGACAGCCGCAGGACTCTTCCCTCCGCAGCGCGTCACGGACCATGATCTCGCCGAATTCCAGGAAATCGGCGACGCGGCCTGCCCGCTCCAGTGATTGATTCAGTTCACTGCCGGTGCCGGGAATGAAGACCTTGTCCCAGAAGGTCTCCCGAATTCCGGGTATTTTCTCCAGCGCCTCTTCAAGCCCTTGTCTGTTTCTGGCCATGCCGCAGTTATCCCAGAGCAATTTCCCCAGTTCTTTATGAATCTCATCAACCGTGACCTTGCCGGCAGGTCCGGCATTGCTGTTGCGCAA
>JAJYAX010000347.1 GCA_021779275.1 Deltaproteobacteria bacterium
AGGGAAGGGCGCGGCCCAACTGGGCGATTTCCTGGGATTCGGCTTTACGGATTGCCCTTTTCAGATTGTCCATGGTTGCCATCTGCATATCCAGGGTTTCTCTGATTTCCTCACCCTCATGACGGTTTCTGATCCGGTTGATTTTCTGTAATTCGCTGTAGCCGGTTGAAAAGACAGTCGCTTCAGGGCTGTATTGAAACTCTTCGGCGGCCTTGTTGGCCTCGCTGAGGTTGGTTGACGACCAGAACGTCTCCAGGAAATCCTCGGAATCAAGGCGGACCTTGCGATAAAGCCGGGCCTTCATAAAGACGATGGACCAAGACATTATGGAAAAGATGAAGAGCGTCAGCATGACCAATTGACTGATCGGTCCTGCGTGTAAAACCATTTGTGTGATTGAGAGCTGCACTGCGAGGATTCCTTTTTTACATCAGAAGAGTGAAAATGATTTCAGAGACTCAAACTGACCCGGTTTTGTCGGATATTAATTTCACCAATAGTAAACGCTTAGAAATAAATTTCAATGTAAAGAGAAAATTTTCCTTCGTATTTATGCCGGAAGATTAACATTACATACTACTGATGAAAAATATTCTAAGCAATCGTTTTTTTAAGTTGTTGGAGGGTTCTTTTCCGGCTCAACCAGGGTGGTGGCAAAGTCTATCCGGAGGGCGACCTTCCCGTTTACTCGAACGGTTCCTTTAAAAAACTGGGCTGGAAGAATGGTTTCTTTCAATGCAACTTCCATCTGGATAGTATCGCCCGGAAGCACCATGCGTTTGAAACGAGCGCCGCCGATCCTGGTAATGACCGGAAGTTTTGTTGATTGTTCCTCCGGCCTGCCGGAGCGCATCAATGAAGTCAGCAGGGCGCCGGTCTGGAAAATCGCCTCACACAGCAATACTCCCGGGAGAACCGGTTGACCGGGATAATGTCCCTTGAAGACATCGAGATCATGGGAGATATCTTTTTCGGTGATAATAAAACCCGGTCTGCTGGAAATAATCCGGTCCACCCAGAGAAAAGGATTCCTGTGGGGGATGAGAGCGGCAATTCTCGGATCAACGGACATTGCTATAAACCTCCGTTGATCTCAAGAACAGCTCCGGTGATATAGGAAGCCTGGTCGGAGGCCAGGAAGAGGACGGCATGCGCGATCTCTTCAGGTTTTCCGAATCTGCGCAGAGGGACCATCTTTTTATAGGCCGCCAACTGTTCATCCGTGAGGCCGTCAAGAAATTCCGTCTCAATGAAACCGGGTGAAACGCAGTTGACAGTGATTTTTTTTCTGGCTGTTTCTTTGGCAAGGGTTTTCATCATCCCTATCTGTCCGGCCTTCGACGCGGCATAATTTGCCTGTCCGGTAAAACCCAGATAGGCAACGGGCGAGGTGAGAGTGATGATCCTGCCGAACTTTTTCTTCATCATCAGATGGACGGCATATTTGGACATAAGAAAGGAACCGGTGAGGTTCGTATCAATGACCATCCGCCAGTCGGCGACAGGCATCATGGCAAGCATTGCATCTCTCCGTATTCCTGCATTATTAACCAATATATCGATATAATTGAATTTTTCTTCTATTTCGCCATAAAGCAAGGCGACTTTTTCCGGATCAGAGACATCGCATTGGTAGAGGAAAAGCCGGTCCTTATATTCTCTTGACGAGGCGAAAAATCTTTCAGCGGCCTCCCTGTTGTTGCGATAGAGTCCGATGACAGTCGCTCCTTTATCCAGGAAAGCTGCGGCGACGGCGCAACCGATTCCGCGAGTCGCGCCGGTGATTATGACCTTTTTTCCTTCAAATTGTTGCATGATATCTACCCGTTTGCGTTTCGGATGAAGCAGTCCACATCGTTTGAGACAATGACGCCATAGTTGATCGCACCAAGCCACCCTGACATGATGATGCCGACCGAACCTACGTGGAACAGACCGGCTACCTCCTTAAAGATGGAACGTGAGACATCCAGGCCCTCGAACTTTGTGCCGAAGGAAGTGCCCAGAGTATGAAGAGTATAACGCCGGAAGGTCTTTGGCGTTGCGGCCTCCATCCAATCGATTTTATCTCTTACCCCGGGAAAGTAGCGTTCAAGGTCGACCAAGGTCCGGGCCATCAGATTTTCTTTTTCCTGCCGGTAGGTCTCATCGTCCAGCTTCGCCCAATCGTCATAGAGGCTGTTCATTGAGGCGACAATGGTATATCTGTTATGTCCGGGGCGGGTCTTTGGAGAGTAGATCGAAAATGTCTTGGAACGGGTGTGTAGGTCGAGCAGCTCCCCGGAGTCAAACTGAGGAGAGGTGGAGGTGAAAAGCAGGTCACCCGCATCCTCGATGGAAAAATCCTTCTTGATTCCGAAGTAGACCTGACAACTCGAATTATTGACCCTGATCGTATCGGCCTTCTCCAAAAAGGAATCGGAAAAGCTTTCTCGGCCGGCTAGATCATAGATGGTGTTCGTAATTCCGCTGTTGGAGACAACGGCCTTGGCGGCGATGGTCCTGCCGTCAACTACGACACCGCGAACCTTTTTGTTTTCGATGATTATCGTATCAACCTTTGCATTTGTGCGGATCGTAACACCGTTTTTTATAAGTTCCTCCGTCATCATCCGGATCAGCTTGTCCGTTCCGCCTTCAAAGGTAAAGACCCCTTTGTTCATAAAGTTGGAAAAGACGATTCCATAGGTGATGGCTGGGTCGTCGAGGGTCGAACCGTTGGCATAGGTGATCGGTTCCATCAGGAGTCTGTGCACGTCGTTTCGACCGGGAAAAAACTGGTCAAAGAGCTCCCGTGTGGTCATGGATTGATCGTCGTAGAAATTCATCCCGGCAACCGTTGCAAAAAAACGGTCAATGGTCGTCTGCGGAATCTTGAACTGGTGCAAAAGAATGGAGGTGAAATCGTCGCGATCAAAGGTTGTACGCAGGGAGAATTGCGGGTTGTCGAAAACAATATTTTTCAATTGCTTGATTGACTGCATGATTTCCCGGTTCCAGTATTTTTTGCAGGTCTTGACCATGCCGTACGGGAAACCATGCAGGGAGATATCAAAAATGTGGCCTTTCCGTTTGAACCATGTGGCCAGGCCCCCCAGCTGATGATGAAATTCCAGAAGAAGAACTCTGTGGCCGCAATAGCTGAGACGATTGGCTGTGGTGAGTCCACCAAGCCCCGAACCGATAACTATGACATCATACGTATCGGAGAGTTTATCCAAGGTGACAGGCATAAGAAAAAAGGAGGAA
>JAJYAX010000348.1 GCA_021779275.1 Deltaproteobacteria bacterium
CAGGCAGGACGGCAGGGGAAGCAAGGTCCTGGCGGTCGGTCAGGAGGCCAAGCAGATGCTGGGAAAGACCCCGGGGAATATCACTGCGATTCGCCCGATCAAGGATGGCGTCATAGCTGATTTTGAAGTGACCGAGGCGATGTTGCGGTATTTTATCAATAAGGTTCATAATAGACGAACGTTGGTGCATCCCCGCATCATAATCTCCGTTCCGTCGGGAATAACCCAGGTGGAAAAGCGGGCGGTCAGGGAATCAGCGGAATCGGCCGGCGCCCGCGAGGTGTACCTTATCGAGGAACCCATGGCGGCGGCCATCGGGGCCAACCTTCCCATTACCGAACCGACCGCCAATATGATCATTGATATCGGTGGCGGTACGACCGAGGTGGCGGTTATTTCGCTTGCAGGCATTGTCTATGCCAAATCGGTCAGGGTCGCCGGAGATAAGATGGATGAGGCCATTCTGCAGTATATTAAACGTAAACACAACCTGGCCATAGGTGAGAGGACTGCCGAGCTGATTAAGACGACCATCGGCAATGTCATGCCGCAGGAGCCCTATGAGACCATGGATATCAAAGGAAGGGATCTGGTCTCCGGGGTTCCGAAGACGCTCAGGGTCTCGGCGGATGAAATCCAATCGGCCATTGCAGAGCAGATCGACGTGATCGTTGAGGCGGTCCGGGTGGCCCTTGAGGTTACTCCGCCGGAACTTGCTGCCGATATTGTCGACCAGGGGATTGTCCTGACCGGCGGCGGGGCTTTGCTGAAAAATCTTGATAAATGTCTGAAAGAGGCCACAGGGATGCCGATCATCGTTGCCGATGATCCTCTCTCGTCTGTTGTTCTCGGATCCGGAAAGGCTCTGGATAATCTTGATATATTAAGAGAAGTCACCATCGATTAGTTTTCGTTGGGATACTTTGCGGACAGCGCTTGCGCCTCTGGCCTAGTTGAATGTTCTGTCGTTGTCCTGATATTGTGACGGGTCGTGAGAAAAAAAGCAAACGACAGAAAAGGGCGGGGTAAATCGGCCACATTGAGATTGCTTCTCCTGTTTGGGGCATTACTCATCTTTTGCCTGGTCCTGGTTGCCTCCACCGTCGGAGGGAAATTCGGCCCCCTGCACCAGCTTACCATGGAGATTCTCGGCCCGGTTCAGGGCGTCTTTTCCAGGATTGCCTTTTCCGGGCGTCAGTTGACCGATAATTATGTTTCCTTATGGGATGTCCATAAGGAAAACAGACACCTGAAACTGATGCTGGAAAAATACCAGGAACAGGTGGATGAGTATCGGGAGGCCTACTCCACATATCTGCATCTGCAGGATCAGCTGGACTTCAAGAAACAGGAAAACTTTCCCTCTCTCACGGCCCGGGTCGTCGGCAAGGATCCCGCCTTCTGGTTTAAGACGATCATCGTTGACAGGGGTGAAAACGACGGGGTTGTTGAGGGGATGGTCGCCCGGACGGAAAGGGGGGTTGTCGGCCAGGTCATTCATGTCTCGGCGAACTATGCGAAGATCCTTCTGGCCAATGCCCCCAGTAGCGCCATTGATGCAATGGTCCAGAAAAATCGAGTCCGCGGGATCTTGAAAGGTGCGGGCGAAAAGGGATATATCCTGCAATATGTGTTGAAAAACGCGGATGTTTCAGTCGGGGATACCATCGTCACGGCAGGCATTGGCGGGTTGTTTAAGACAGGTATTCCGCTTGGCGTCGTGTCTGCAGTCACAAAACAGCAACGAGGAATGTTCCTGGAGATTGAGGTTAAACCGGAGGTTGATTTCCAGAGGCTGGAGGTCGTTTTTATTATTCTTTCGGAAAAGCAGAAGGTCCAGAAAGAGATGGGCGTTCCAGAGATCGGTAAGTAGATTTCATGTTGATTCCGTGTTTTCTCGTCTTGGGTGTTGGGCTTATTGTCATCCAGTCTACCTTGCTCCAGTTTCTCCCGGCATGGTTTGGCCGTCCCGATCTTGTTTATATCCTGGTGGCTTTTATTGCCTATCGTTTTGACTGGATTCGCGGGCTCTTCATTGTTTTTGTACTGGGCTGGATGATGGATGTCGTCTCGGGCATGTATCTCGGCACCTTTCCCCTGCAGTATTTTCTGGTCTTCGTCAGTCTGAAGATTCTCTCGGAAAACAGTCCCGTGAAGGAGACTGCCTATCAGGTTCCGCTGGTCGGCATCAGTTATTTTCTCGTGCAGATGGCCCTCTACTCCGTCTATTCGCTGACCCTGCCGGACACTATCCCCGAATGGTCCTGGAGCAAGGTGATTGTGAAATCGCTTATCCTCGTTGTGGCGACTATTCCCTGCTTTCTTCTCTATAACAGCTTATATGAGTATATTCAGAAAAAACGACTGAGTCCCCGAATATTACGAAGACGATCCGGAAACCGATTCCGGGGGCAGGGCTGAGGATGGCGAAGAAAATTCTCAAACCGATCGAGGCGATCCCGGAACGGGATGATGACGCCCTGGACATGCTGAAGCGGCGGCTCGTCGCAGTGGCGGTTCTTGTGATGATCTTCACCGCCCTGATCATTGCCAGACTCTGGTACCTGCAGGTCAACAGCGGTGAAGACTATAAGGAACTGGCCTTTAACAACCGGGTCAGGATCCGGCAGGTGGCTGCCCCCAGAGGGCAGATAGTTGACCGGAACGGCAAGGAGATTGTCACCAACCGGCCTTCTTTCAACGTGGTTCTCATCCGGGAAGATTCGCAGGATATCGATGATGTGTTGAAAAGACTGGCCCTGGTTTTGCATGAGGATATATCGGAACTCTGGAAGCGCATCCGGGAGGCGGCCGGGTCGCCTCTGCATATCCCCATCGTCCTGAAAGAGGATATTCCCTGGGATACCCTGGCCTACCTGGAGAATCATAACCAGGAATTTTCCGGGATCCGCATCGAGGTGGTCCCTGTGCGGGTGTATCATTATGGTGATCTGGCCTCCCATGTCATCGGCTATCTCGGAGCCATCAATAAGAAGGAGCTGGCGGAGGCGGACCCGGAGAAATATACAGGTGAGGACCTGATCGGTAAGATGGGTCTGGAAAAACTGAGAGAAGCCGATCTTCGGGGGGAGAAGGGCAGCAGTTCTTCCGAGGTCAATGCCCGCGGGTTTGAGCAAAAGTTGTTGAAGAGTGATGAGCCCTTGCCTGGCAGGGAAATCCGTCTTACCCTGGACGTGGATCTGCAACAGATTGCCGAGTCCATGATGGATCAGGACGAAAAATCCGGC
>JAJYAX010000349.1 GCA_021779275.1 Deltaproteobacteria bacterium
GAGCCAAACATGGTCTTATGGGCCGCCATGGATTCGTAGTCAAGGGTCAGATCTTTGGCATCCTCGGGAGTCTGCACAGGTGTTGAACTCCCCCCCGGGATAATGGCCTTTAATTTTTTGCCGTTCAGGATCCCGCCTGCCACCTTTTCAATAACATCAAGGATCGGCAGACCCAGCGGCAGCTCGTACATCCCCGGTTTATTGACATGCCCGGAGATGCCGAAGAGATGGGTGCCGGGGCTCTTTTCCGTCCCGTACTGCTTATAGGCGGCCGCTCCGTTCTCCATAATATACGGCAGGGAGGCAATAGTCTGCACGTTGTTGATAATGGTCGGGCATCCGTACAAACCCTCCACCGCCGGAAAAGGCGGTTTGCTCCGAGGTTGTCCCTTCTTGCCTTCGATGGATTCCAAAAGCGCCGTCTCCTCACCGCAGATATAGGCGCCTGCTCCCCGATGGACGGTCACATCCAGCTTGTAATCATGGCCTGCCACCTTTTCTCCGAGAAAGCCTGCGGCATAGGCCTCATCAATGGCCTTCTGAAGGGCCTTCACCTGGGTGGTGTATTCACCGCGGATATAGATGTAGCAATCGTGACAACCGATGGCGTAACAGCAGATGATGATCCCCTCAATCATCAGATGGGGATCACGGACCAGGATGTAGCGGTCCTTGAAGGTGGCCGGTTCCGACTCGTCGGAGTTGACGGTCAGATAGACGGGTTTATTGAGCCCCTTGGGGAGAAATGACCATTTTAGACCGGCCGGAAAACCTGCCCCGCCCCGGCCGCGCAGACCACTGTTTTTCACCTCTTCGATGACGGCCACCGGCTCCATGGAGAACAGCTTATCCAATTGGGAATAGGCCCCATGCTGTCTGGCTACTTCAATCTTATGGGCGTCCTTGATGTCGAACTTCGCACTGAGAATCTTCACTTCCATATCCGTACGCCCTCCTTATTTCAGCGTGGCCAGCAACGATTTCAGTTTATCCACGTCCATATTCTCGTGGAATTCGCCGTTGACCTGGACTACCGGAGCAGTACCGCAGTGCCCAAGGCATTCTACCTCTTCGAGACTGAACTTTCCGTCGGCGCTGATCTCCCCCGGTTTGAGGCCGAGTTCGTCTTTCAGATAATCGACAATCTCCTGTTTTCCCCTGAGCCAACAGGACAGGGTGCGACAGATGCAGATATGATTTTTGCCCATCGGATGGAGGTTGTACATCGTATAGAAGGTGGCGCATTCATACACCTGACTGGCAAAAGTCCCTATACGATCCGCAATATAGGCTATCGCCTCGGCGCTGATCCACCCTTCCTGCTCCTGGGTCAGCCAGAGGGCCGGCAGGATCATGGACTCCCTGGTCGGATAGCGCTTTACCAGACGTTCAAATTCGGCATCCCTTTCCTGGTCATACCGGAAGGGCTTTCCTGTAACTATCAGTTTCGAACGGTTGCTCATCTGTCCAACTCCCCACCAATAATATTGATACTCCCAAGGTTGATGACAGCATCGGCAATCATGGATCCTTCAACCATTTCATGGAAACCGCCCATTATGTAAAAACAGGGGGGGCGTACCTTCACCTTGTAAGGCCGGCCGGATCCATCGGAGACAAAATGAAAGCCCAGCTCGCCGTTCGCCGCCTCGAATGAGTCGTACCATTCTCCCGGAGGCGTCTTCACCCCTTCAAAGATCAGCTTGAAATGGTTGGCAAGCCCTTCTATCTTTCCGTAGACCTGTGACTTCGGTGGAATCGCCACCCGATGATCACTGACAAAGATCGGGCCGTCCGGTATCATCTTCATGGCCTGCCGGATGATCTTGATACTCTGGAAGATCTCTTCATACCGGATCATCAGCCGGTCGTAGAGATCACCCTTGGTGCCGACGGGAACCTCAAAATCAAAGGCGTCATAGTTATAATAGGGGGCATCCTTGCGCAGATCGAAGGGGACGCCGCTGGCCCGCAGGCAGGGTCCGGTATATCCATAGGAGAGGGCGGTAGCCTTCGGCATCACGCAGACCCCCTGGGTCCTGTCATGGACGATCCGGTTCTGGGCCACCAGCTTATACGAGTCGGAGACACCTTTTTCGATGTTTTTAATATGGTTATCCATGTCGGCTTCCCAGCCTTCATAGAAATCCCGGTACATGCCGCCGATGCGGGTGAAGGAGCTGGTAAGCCGGGCCCCGGTCAGGCGGCTGATCAGATCGTAGGAGGCCTCCTTCTCATTATAGAGGTACCAGTAGTTGGTAAGTCCCCCCATATCGACCAGGTTGGCCGCAATACAGACCAGATGGTCCTGAATCCGGAAAAACTCCGACAGGACCACCCGCATGAACTTGGTCCGCTCGGTAATCTCCACCCCCAGCCAAGATTCAATGGCCTTCACATAGGCGATATTGTTCATCAGGGCCGAACAGTAATTCAACCGGTCCGTCAGCGGGATGACCTGATTGTAGGTGAGGTTTTCCGCCGTCTTTTCAAAGCCTCTGTGCAGGTAGCCGATCTCATTCACATTGGCCACGATGGTCTCGCCGTCCAGCGCCGTCAGGATGCGGATGGCGCCATGGGTGACCGGATGCGAAGGTCCCAGGTTCAGGAACATGATCTCGGTATTGATATCCTGCATGGTGGATTGACTCACACCCTTGAGCGCCAGACGAGCCTTGATTTCTTTTTCCATGCTATCGGTTTCATAGCATATCTGGCCTTGCCGGATCGGATAATCCTTGCGCAACGGATGACCTTTGAACTGCCAGTGGTTCAGAATACGCCGGAGATCGGGATGACCGGTGAAACAGATACCATACTGGTCATAGACCTCGCGTTCCCCCCAGTTGGCGGAATCCCACAGGTGGGTCACGGTCGGCAGCCCGACTTCCGGATCATGCACAGGGGTACGCACCTGCACCACCATATTCTTCTGCCAGTTCCGCAGGGTATAGACAACGGCGAAACGTGTCTCCCGGGCGACCGGATATTCAAGATAGTCAATGGCCGTGATATCCAGCAACAGGCTGAATTTGAAATCCCTTTCATTTTTCAAGCGGGAAAGCGTCTCAATGAGCCTTTCCGGCTGTACTGCAATTACCGCGGTAGCCAGAACTGTCGAGATGGTGGCGTCCGGAAACGCTTCTTGTAATTTTTCAAGTGCCGTCGCATTCATATCAGTCGAGAATCCCTTTAAAATCTTTGTGGCGGTCCCGCAACACACTCTCGCCTTTGC
>JAJYAX010000350.1 GCA_021779275.1 Deltaproteobacteria bacterium
ATGGCGTTGGCTCTGGGACAGGACCTTTTTAAATATTTCTTTGAAATACCGGTCATTATACAGGCCGGTCAGCCCATCCCGGAAGACCAGCTCCTGCAGACGGAAATTCGCCTCCCGCAGTTCACCGGCCAGTCGATCAGCCTTATCCTTGGCCTCCTTCAATTCCAACACCAACTGCTCGTAGGAGAGGTTCAACTGGCCCAGCTGTGCATTGGCCTCCTGAAGCATCTGGGAAAACGGTTTTATATCACCCGGGTCTATCTCAAAGGTCTCAAGAATCTGCAGAGTTGCATTGGCGACACTGTCAATCAAATCCCGGATCTGCTCCTCCTTGAGATCAAACATCGCCGTCAGCTCTTTCTGGAGTAGACGGACCTGCCGGGATGAATCCCGTTCGTTGTAAATGGCCGATAATCGGCCGGCAAGAGAGAGGATCTCCGACGTCTCTCGATACTCCTCCGGGATATCGCCATTTTCATGATGATACCGCATCGGCTCGGAGATCCCTGCCGGGAGTCCCCAAGTGCTGATCAATATCGAGCCGACCAGTTGATGATCATACCCGAATGTCTGCCGTTCCAGTTTGACCAGCGGCAGCTCCGAAGACACCCGTTCCTTGAGAAGTCTGCAATATTCCTCTCCCTTGCATAAATAGAGGACCAGCACACCAATATCATGGAGGAGGGCAGTGACAAAGATATCTTCATCCTTTCCCTGCAACAGAGCCGTCAACAGCTCGGCTGCCACGGCCGACGTGACCGAACAGCGCCAGAAGTAGTCGAAATCAAAGCCGCCTTTTTCACTCCCCCGCAATTCACCGGCAATGGCGAAGGAGAGGGCGATGCTCTTGATCACATTCATCCCAAGGACGGTCAGGGCGCGTTCGATACTCGATACCGGGTTCGGCAAGGAATAGATACTGGAATTGGCCACTCGGAGCAATTTTGCCGTCAGGGCCGGATCGGCGGATATAATTTTGCCCAGATCATGCAGAGAAGCATCGTCTCTCTGCACGGTGTTGAGGATCTGCACAGCAATCTCCGGCGGTGACGGCAAACAATTCAACCGGTCCGCGATCAGCAGCCTAACCCGGTCCTGTGCATCAGAAAAAATCATAGTTGAACATCTCTGGCATCAGATTCCATCCAGGCCTATCGAGAACATCGTCTCCAGATCGTGACGGGAAAAGGACTGAAAGGCGAGCATGGTTTCAGTTTTTCGAATGCCCGTCAGCTTCACCATCTGACTGGTCACCAGGTCCGACAATTTTTCATTATTTTCCACCCTGGCTATTGCGACCAGATCATAATTGCCGCTCACCGAGTACACCTCAGAAATTCCACGCATTTCCGCAAGTGCTGCTGCGACCTCATTGATCTGTGACCGTTCGACATTCATCAGAATAATTGATGTAACCACAGGGAAGTTCTCCTCTCGATTGATGGATTCTCAGATTCAATACGTTGAAAATATCCGTAACTCCTCAGCAATATTCGATCTCAACAAGCATATCAGTTATATACAGCAATTTCATCTCATATTCCAGAGACAGAGGCAACTTCTTCGGAATTAAATGCTCCCTGCGGTTGCTACGGCATGCGGCGCTGGCAAACAGAGAGCGGGGAAAAAATAGAGAGGATGAGCGATATGATTTTGAAGGAGAAGAGAAAACATCCCTGAAAAACAGGTCTGCTTCAGATACAGGAGGGAAAAGAAAAATCCAGCGAATCTTACAACCACGGCGGGCAAGAGGACCCCACCAGCACCGTGGTTGTTCTGCGGCGTCGCCTACATATTTCGCCGGTATTTACCGCCGACCTCATAGAGGGCGGTGGTGATCTGGCCAAGACTGCAGGACCGGACCGTCTCCATCAGCTGCTCGAAGAGATTACCGCCGGTAAGGGCTGTATCCTGAAGTTTTTTCAAGGACCCCGGCGCCTCATCAGCATGGCGCTCATGGAAGGCCTTCAAACGGGCCAGCTGCTCGTCCTTTTCTTCATCCGAGGCCCTGGCCAGTTCCAGGTTTGAGTTGGCTGCGGCATAATCGATGTCCGGGTTCCTGAAGGTGTTGACGCCGATGATCGGGTACTCGCCCGAATGCTTCAGATACTCGTAGTACATGGATTCTTCCTGAATCTTGCTCCGCTGGTATCCCGTCTCCATCGCCCCCATCACCCCGCCCCGCTCGGTGATCCGCTCAAACTCCGACAAAACGGCCTCCTCCACCAGATCGGTGAGCTCCTCGATGATGAAACTCCCCTGGTTCATGTTCTCGTTTTTGACCAGCCCCCACTCGCGGTTGATGATCAGCTGGATGGCCAGGGCCCGCCGGACGGATTCGGCGCTGGGGGTGGTTATGGCCTCATCATAGGCATTGGTATGGAGGCTGTTGCAGTTGTCATAGATGGCGCAGAGGGCCTGCAGCGTCGTCCGGATATCGTTGAACTGGACCTCCTGGCTGTGCAGCGACCGCCCCGAGGTCTGGATATGATACTTCAGCTTCTGGGAGGCCTCGGAGGCATTGTATTTTTCCCGCATGGCCACGGCCCAGATGCGCCGGGCCACCCGGCCGATGACCGTGTACTCGGGCTCCATCCCGTTGGAGAAGAAGAAGGAGAGATTGGGCGCAAACTTATTGATATCCATACCGCGCGACAGATAATACTCGACATAGGTGAAGCCGTTGGAGAGGGTCAGCGCCAGCTGGGTGATCGGATTGGCCCCGGCCTCGGCGATATGGTAGCCGGAGATGGAGACCGAATAGAAATTCCGGACATTGTTGCGGATGAAGAAATCCTGGATATCGCCCATCATCTTCAGGGCGAAATCGATGGAGAAGATGCAGGTGTTCTGCCCCTGGTCCTCCTTCAGGATGTCGGCCTGCACGGTCCCGCGGACATTTTCCAGGACCATGGCCTTGATCTCCCCGGCCTCGGGTTCACTGGGCGTCCTGCCCTTTTCTTCTGCAAATCTTTCGATCTGCTGGTCAATGGCGGTATTCATGAACATGGCCAGGATAATAGGCGCCGGACCGTTGATGGTCATCGACACCGAGGTGGTGGGAGCGCAGAGATCAAAGCCGCCGTAGAGGACCTTGACATCGTCGAGCGTACAGATACTGACCCCTGACGTGCCTATTTTTCCATAGATATCAGGCCGCTCTCCTGGGTCACACCCATACAGGGTGACGGAGTCAAAGGCCGTGGACAGACGTTTGGCCGGATAGTTTTCCGAG
>JAJYAX010000351.1 GCA_021779275.1 Deltaproteobacteria bacterium
GGTATATCGTTCGGCTGTAAGATCCGGAAAACACTCCCGGGTTGCGATTCCCGAGGCGTGCAGGAGGAGCGTCTGAATCTCGGGCGGGCCATACAGAAGCAGCCATTCAACCGCTTCCGCCCAGAGTTGTGCGTCGACTGTCTGATGTTGCAAGACCTTGAGTGCGTTTTCCAGCGTCCAGTGATCCTTGAAGTCCATTTTCTCTCTCCCTAGTTTTTTCTCTGTCTCAATTATTCCGCATATATTATACTCCGTTTTATATCATTTGAAAATAAGATGTTAAAGAGACAAGACCAGATGAGGTTTCTCCATGAACGGATTTAATGGCGGTGTGTTTCTCGAAAATATTGAATGGTTTGACGAGACCGGACAGGAACTTGTCCATCGTCTGCCGGAAAGCGGCTCCGGTGAGATTAAATTCGGGGCTCAGTTGACTGTCCGGGAGAGTCAGGCAGGCATACTCTTCTATAAAGGAAAGGCCTGTGATGCCTTCGGCCCGGGCCGGCATACCCTGAGGACCGGCAACTTGCCCATCCTGACCAAACTTCTTTCTCTCCCCTGGCGTGGCGACAGTCCGTTGCGCGCCGAGGTCTATATGGCCAACCTCAAATGCTTCACCAACCTGAAATGGGGGACCCGGGATCCCGTCGCCTTCCGGGATGCTGAATTGGGGCTGGTGCGATTGCGCGCTCATGGGATCTACAATATCCAGATAGTGCAGCCGATTTTATTTATCAACACCATGGTCGGCACCATGGGAAAGTATACGACGGAGGACATCTCCACCTATCTGAAACGGGTCATTGTCTCCCGCCTCAACGATTATCTGGGAGAACACCTGGATTCACTCTTCAATCTTCCCGGGAAATTCGACGAGTTGTCAGTGGCTTTGCAGGAAAGATTGCGCTCTGATTTCGGTAAGTTCGGATTAAAACTCGACCAGCTCTACATCACCTCCATCACCCCGCCCGAAGAGGTGCAGAAGGCCATTGATGACCAGAGCCGGATGAATGTCATCCATGACATGGACAAATTTGTGCAGATGAAGGCTGCCATGGCCATGGAAAAGGCGGCTGAAAGGCAGGGCGAGGCGGGTGCGGGTATCGGGATGGGCATGGGGCTTATGATGCCGGCCATGTTTTCCCGGAGCTTTACCGGCGCGGGCGCCCCCCCGCAGCAGGACCTGACCGGCTGTCCGGAATGTCACCACTCGATTGCCGTTGACGCCAACTTTTGCCCCTACTGCGGGCATCAGCAGGTAGTGCTCAGCAAATGTGAAAACTGCGGCGAGAATCTGACGCCATCCACGAAATATTGTCCAAAATGCGGCCAGCCCACGGGGAGCAGGCCGCGGTCGGCGATCTGCCAGCACTGCCAGACGAAGAACCTGCCGGGGGCGATGTTCTGCAATCAATGTGGGAATCGGGTGGAATAGCCCAAAGACATGGATCTGTCCATTGAACAGAGCTGTCCTTCCTGCGGGGCGCCCATCGAGCTGCACGAGGCCGACAGATTGATTACCTGCCCTTTCTGCGATGTCGGCAATTACCTGGTGTCCTCAGGGGTGTCACGGTATGTCCTTCCCGACAAGGCCCCCGAGAGCGTTGCCCGTGAGGACATCATCTATGCGCCGTACCTGCGCTTCAAAGGCGCTATTTTTTCCTGCCAGGGGAAGACGGTCGAGGACCGGGTGGTCGACACGACCCATCAGGGCGGGGGAATACCCTGCCTCCCCGTGTCTCTGGGGTTGCGGCCGCAGGCCATGAAGATACTCCCGGTTGCCGGTGCGCTTACGGGAAGGTTTTTTCAGCAGACTGAAAAGACAGTAACCCTCTTTACCAGGGCAACCAGCCAGGCATCGCTTTTTTCCGCAAACGAGTCTACAGAGCCCCTCTATCATCGAGCCTTCATCGGAGAGACCATCAGCTGTATCTATCTCCCCCTCTATCTTCAGGAGGGGACCCTCTATGATGCCGTCCTTAACAGACCTCTGGGGAAGAGGGGAGAGGCAATTGCGGACTTGATGCTGCAGGCAATGCCGGGAGATCCGGCCTGGGCGCCGCGCTTCCTGGCGACTATCTGTCCGCACTGCGCCGAGACGCTTTCCGGTGAGCCTGACAGCCTTGTGCTCTCCTGCCCTAACTGCGAATCTCTCTGGGCCGAGAACGAAGGTGCGTTTCAACCGGTGAGCTGGCAGATTCTTACAACCAAACGGGCAGGCGGCGATCACCTCTACTTGCCCTTCTGGAAGATCAGACCGGCGGTTGCTGGCCTGTCTCTGGCGAGTTTCGGTGATTTTCTTCGACTGACCAATCAGCCCATGGTGGTCACCAGGAAGCATGATGCGTTGGATTTCTGTTTCTGGGTCCCGGCCTTCAAGATCCGCCCGAACTCTTTTCTGCAACTGGCGAAAAGCATGACGATTTCCCAGATGCGAATCACCACGGGATCAACGGATATGGCGGACATGATGTATCCGGTAACCCTGCCGTCTTCCGAGGCCGTCCAGTCGTTGAAAACCCTGCTTGCCGATATGGTCATGGACAAACGGCACTTCCTGCCGCGCCTGCCCTCCCTTACTCTGCAGAGCCGGCAGACCGACCTTGTTTATCTGCCCTTCACCTATTCCGGCCATGATCTGGTACAGGAACACACGACCGTCTCCGTTGCCTCCAGTGTCCTGCAATTTGGGCGGAAACTGTGACTCCGAGGTTGAGTTATCCGCTTGAGGATTGAGATAATGAAGAGAGAAGTCCACGAATATTTTATGCTTTCGGCCCTGGCGGAGGCGGAGCGCGCCCTGCATGCCGGGGACTTTCCCGTCGGCTGTGTTATTGCAGACGGTGACAGGATTGTGGCGACGGGGCGAAGGATCAACAGCATCGGCACAGCCAACGAGATGGACCATGCAGAGATTGTCGCACTCAGGGCGCTTCTGGCTGGCGGCTCAGAGACGGATCCCGGCCGTCTGACGGTCTACTCGACCATGGAGCCCTGCCTTATGTGTTTCTCCACCTTGATTTTAAACGGAATTCGCACCATTGTTTATGCCTATGAGGATGTGATGGGAGGAGGCACAAATCTGCCGTTGCGACAATTGCACCCACTCTATGCGGCAATGGAGGTCGCGGTGATACCGAATGTTCTGCGGCGGAAGAGTCTTGACCTCTTTGCGGCGTTTTTCTCTTCTTCCGAAAACCTGTACTGGCGTGATTCGCTGCTGGCCAGCTAT
>JAJYAX010000352.1 GCA_021779275.1 Deltaproteobacteria bacterium
GATTCATCTGCGGCTCCCGGGTGCGCCGGATGGGAGCCCGCATCGAGCGGCAGTGCCTCCGCCATTATTCCGGCCGGATAATCGCCACCGCCGCCAGCACGATCCTGGATCTCCCCTTCTATGACAGCCAATGCGGCGCCAAGTTGATCGAAAAAGACCTGGCGGCCCTGATCTTCCGGCAGCCGTTTATCTCGCGCTGGCTCTTTGACCTGGAGCTGATCGCCCGGATCATCGAGGCCTTCGGCCATCCCGAGGCCTGCCGCACCATCCTGGAGGTGCCGCTCCGGGAGTGGAAGGATATCGGGGAATCCAAGATCAGGCTCTCCTACCTCCCCCGGATTCCGTATGAACTCTATCTGATCCGGCAGGCCTATCGGCACTGCCTGTAGGCGCTCCCGTCCGTCGAGACGAACTCCAGCCCCTGGTGAAACCACCTATGTCATTTTCCACCCTCGGGCTCTCCGAAGCCCTTCTTCGTGCTCTTAAGGAAAAGGGCTATTCCACCCCTACCCCGATCCAGCTCCAGGCCATCCCCGCCGGTCTGGCCGGCCGGGATATCATGGCTGCGGCCCAGACCGGCACGGGCAAGACCGCCTGTTACGCCCTGCCGCTGCTGCAGCGGCTGACCTGCGGCGCGGGCGTGCGAGCCAACCATATCCGCGCCCTGGTGCTGACGCCGACCCGCGAACTGGCCGTGCAGGTGGCCGAGTGCGTGGCCGCCTACGGCAGGCATCTTTCCCTGAGGTCGGCCGTCGTCTACGGCGGGGTGAAGATCAATCCGCAGATGATGAAACTGCGGGGCGGGGTCGATATACTGGTGGCGACACCGGGACGTCTGCTGGACCTCTTCAACCGCAATGCGGTGAAGTTCTCTCAGGTAGAGATGCTGGTGCTCGACGAGGCCGACCGGATGCTCGACCTGGGCTTTATCGGCGATATCAAAAAGATCCTGGCCGCCCTCCCCGGAAGGCGCCAAAATATGCTCTTTTCCGCCACCTTCTCCACCGACATCCGCGCCCTCGCGGACGGTCTTCTGCACCGTCCGGTGCTGATTACCGCCGGCCCGCAGAATGCCGCCGCCAAGGACGTGAAACAGGTGGTCTATGAGGTCGACAAGGGAAAGAAACCGGCCCTGCTCAGTCGCCTGATCCGCCGGACGGGCGGGGAGCAGGCCCTGGTCTTCGTCCGCACCCGGGACGACGCCGACCGCCTGGCCCGGAAGCTTGGTGATGAGGGCATCGCCGCTGCCGCCCTCCATGGCGACAAGAGGCAGGGGGAGCGCACCCGTGTTCTTGCCGACTTCAAGGCCAACACCATCCGGGTCCTGGTTGCCACCGACATCGCCGCCCGCGGCATCGACATCTGTGAGCTGCCCCGGGTGATCAATTTTGCTCTGCCCAAGGTCCCTAGGGACTACATTCATCGCATCGGCCGCACCGGCCGGGCCGGTTCCGGGGGAGAGGCCATCTCGCTGGTCAGCGCTGATGAGGTAGGGCTGCTGGCCGCAATCGAGGGCCTGATCCGCCAGACGCTGGTGCGCGAGGTCGAGGCCGGCTTTATCCCGAACCATTCCGTCCCCTTAACCCGCCGGATGCAGGTACGGCCGAAGAAACAAAAAAGGCCGAAGCCGATACAAAATGAAGCGAAGGACGAAAATCGGAAGCCCGGTAGTAAAGAGAAACATGACAGCACCAACCTGCGGAGAGGCGGCAGGCCGCGGGACACCGGCACAGAGGCTCCGGCCGCAAAAGAAAATCAGCGTCTACGCAGGGGCACAGCGAAAAAACGCTGAGCCGCAGGTGGTCAATGGCCTTCAGTGTTGATACAGGGAGAGGAGAAGCCTGACAACCTAAAGCCCCTCCTCTTTTCCATTGATATTTTGCAATACCTTCTGCCTTTATAAAACCCAATAGCCGAGTAAGGTTCAGTTGTCATGACCAATTATATCGAATACTTAGAAAACACTTCCATTGACATTGACAAAACATATCAGCTGCTTGGCCTAATCTGACCTCAGTATGCTGATGGTATTGTATTGGGCCATGAAAGATACGTTTCTCCAACAGAAAGGCGAAGAGTTGCACACCCAGTTTTGCAAAGAGAGGGGGGTATGGTGTCAAAAGGTCTTTTGACACCATACCCCCCTGTCCTCTAAATTGCCTAATTTCCCTTCCCTTAATGAGGAAAATTTATTAGAAATATAGTCTATGAATTCGCATGAAACATTTTCATCGGGCCTAGCTGAAACATTAGGTGAGGGTGTATCCTATCTGCGGAACTTGGATGAAGCAAGGGCCGATGAAATGCTACTGCCGTATATTCGTATCATTCAATCCGCCTGGAAAGATTTCGGCCTCAACGCTGTTCTCTGTGTAAATCACATCCCGGCAATTTATCTCAAAGAAGTCGCCGCACCGCTATCAAGCGAGAAGTTAAACCATCTCCACCGACGTTTCTGGAACCAAGGAGTAGCCCAGACTCTCATCGTTGCTGATCCCAAGACGGTCCGTATATTTTCCGGTCTTGCCAAACCGCAAAAAAGCGAAACGCCCCTGACGGAAAAGTCCCCATCCGTTGTTGCATTCTTGTCGGCCCTCGAATTCGAGCAAAAGGCCACCTCCATCTATCAGGCAATCGCTAACGGCTACTGGTATTTTCAGCATGCCGATAAATACAAAGCCGCCAGCAGCGTAGACGCCTATCTCCTGGACAATCTGGTTGGCTTACACAACGATTTGATCAAGGCTGAATCTAAAGACCACCGTCTCAAAACGCAGATGGCCAACGGCCTTATAGGACGAATTCTTTTTGTCTGCTACCTGGTGGATAGAGATATTGTTACATTGCCCGAAAGTTTTAGAGGAATGAAGCTGCATGAAGCTTTAAAGCAACTCACAGACGATTTTGCAGCCATAAAATTCCTGTATGATTTCTTTGGACAGTTGAAGGGAGATTTTAACGGAAGCATGTTCGACCAGGATCTGGCGACGGAACGGGAGATAATTAAGCCTTTCCATATGCAACAAATCAGGAATTTTCTCGATGGTCAAAAGATCGGCTCCCCGCAGTACAACCTCGGTTTCTGGGCCTATGACTTCAAATTGATACCGGTTGAGACCATCAGCGCCATCTATGAGGAATTTCTTGCTCACGAAGACCCTGACAAAAAACGAGAAACGGGCGCCTTCTACACTCCACGTTTCCTTGCGGAAATGGCCATTGACGTG
>JAJYAX010000353.1 GCA_021779275.1 Deltaproteobacteria bacterium
GATCCTGAACGGCAAAAAATTAAAGGCCATTATCCCGGGGGGGAGTTCAACACCTGTGCAGACTCCCGAGGATGCCAAAGATCTGACCCTTGACTACGAATCCATGGCGGCCCATAAGACCATGTTCGGCTCGGGCGGCATCGTCGTTCTCGATGAGACGGTCGATATTGTCAAGCTGGTGGAGAATCTGATCGAATTTTACCATCATGAGTCCTGCGGTCAATGCACCCCCTGCCGGGAAGGGCTCGGCTGGATGCTGAAGATCGTGAAAAAAATCCTTCGCGGGGAAGGAACTGCCGCGGATATCGATCTCATGGTGGAGTTGTGTGACAATATTGAGATGAAAACCGTCTGCGTACTGTCGGCAGCCTGTACCATGCCGGTACGCAGTTATTTGAACAAGTTCCGGCACGAGTTCGAGGCCTATGTCAAGAAAGGCGCCTCCGCTCAAGCCGATGTGAAACAGGGATAAGGGCTGACTCATGGCTGAAATGATAAAACTTTTTGTAAACGGCGTTGAGGTCGAAGTGGAGTCGGGGAAGAACCTGATAGATGCCCTGAAGGTCGTCGGCATCGAGATCCCCCACTTCTGCTACCATCCCGCCTTGGGCGCCGATGGAAACTGCCGGATGTGCCTGGTGGGTATCGAGGACGGCAGACCACCGCTGGTTCCGGCCTGCAAGACCCCGGCGGCGCCCGGTATGAAGGTCCAGCTTGATACGGGAAAGATCAAGAAGATCCAGCAGGACATGATGGAGTTCCAGCTGATCAATCACCCTATCGATTGTCCCGTCTGTGATCAGGCCGGAGAATGCACCCTGCAGGATTATTACATGTCCTATGATGCCCAGGACAGTAGGATGACGGTCCCGGTGGTGGAAAAAGGCAAGAGGATGGATTTGGGCTGCGGGGTGGTCCATGATCAGGAGCGCTGCGTACTCTGCGCCCGCTGTGTCCGCTTTACCCGACTGATCACCAAGACCGGCGAGCTGGGCATCGTCAATCGTACGGATGATGCCCGGGTAGAGATTTTTCCCGGTAGGCCGCTCAATAACCGGTATGCGGTAAATGTGGTCGATCTCTGTCCCGTCGGGGCCATGACCAGCCGGGATTTCCGCTTCAAGCAGAGGGCCTGGTTCCTGACCAGGGACAAAGGCATCTGCCACGGCTGCGCCAAGGGCTGTAATATCTTCATTGATCATAATTGTGAAAAATATAAGGATGATATCATCTACCGCTTCCGGCCGCGTCTCAATGAGCAGGTCAACGGCTATTTCATCTGTGATGAGGGGCGGCTGACCTATCATGCCGAGAATGAAGGACGTCTGTTGACTGCCCGGGTGGATGGGGTCGAATGCTCCTTCGACTCTGCGGCCCAGGCCGCCAGGAAGGTTTTGGGGGTCAAGACCCTGATGCTTGTCTCGCCCAATTGTACCGTTGAACAGATGATTGCGATAAAGGCCCTGGCCGAGACAGTCGGGGCGAAGCTGTCCGGGTACAGTGATGGGTACATCAAGACAGGTGACGGAGATGACTGGTTGATCCGGGATGACAAGTCGGCCAATCGCGCCGGACTTACCCTGTTGGGAATCGATTCGTCCAAAGAGGCCTTCACCGCTGCCTTGAACAGCTCTGATGTCTTGTTCAGCTTTAACAACGATCTCTTTATCTATGATACCGGCAGCGAGTTTCGGCAGCAAGTGGAGAAGATGAAGGTTATCGCCATCGGCACCCACGACAATGCCTTCACGAAAATGGCCGTGATCGCCATACCGGTTGCCTCGTACAGCGAATCATCGGGAAGTGTGATCAACAGCGATGGGATTCTGCAGCATTTCAGCCGCGCAGTGCGAAAAAACACACCTCTCCCGGACATGATCCAGGTTGCAGGGATAGTTGGGAGTCCGGTTGTAACAGAGAGTGATATTGCAGGTGAGATGAAAAAAGTACTTCCCTCTCTGACTGAGGTGATCCCGGAGGGGGGATTGAAATTAACCGAGAGTGAGGGTGCCCATGTCCCAGCTTGATATTCTACTTGTTCTTCTCCGGGTTGCTTTCGGGGCCTTCGTACCCTTGTGTTTCATTGCGGTACTGGTCTGGCTGGAGCGCAGAGGAGCGGCTTTCTTCCAGGATAGAGCAGGTCCAAATCGCGCCAATATCTTCGGGTTCAGGGCCGCTGGTCTGGTTCAGAATGCCGCCGATGGGATAAAACTGATATTCAAAGAGGATGTGATCCCGGGACACAGCGCTCATAAGTTCTATTTTGTGCTTGCCCCCCTGATCGTGTTCTTCTGCGCGCTGATCTCCTTTGCGGTTGTGCCCTTTGCCGATACGCTGGTGCTCGAAGGAAAGCGGGAAATCATGCAGGGCATACCGATGGATCTGGGTATCCTCTGGTTTCTCGCCATCACCGGGTTTGCTGTCTACGGAATAATTCTGGCGGGTTGGTCATCGCACAACAAATACGGTGTCCTCGGCGCTCTGCGCGCCTCGGCGCAGGTCATCAGTTATGAGATTCCGATGGGACTGGCCCTGGTCAGCCTGCTGGTGGTCTATGGCACCATAAACTTGAACGATATCGTCCATTTTCAGGGAAAGCTTCTCTTCGGCTTCATCCCGATGTGGGGGGTTGTCCTGCAGCCTCTGGCAGCGGTCATCTTCATTGTGTCCGCCTTTGCCGAGACCAACAGGACCCCTTTTGATCTGGCCGAAGGTGAAAGCGAGATCGTTGCAGGTTTTCATATTGAGTACAGCGCAATGAAATTCGCCCTGTTCTTCATGGGTGAATATGTTGCCATGTTTGTCTCCAGTTCGATTATCATCACATTGTTCTTCGGCGGCTATCAGATCCCATGGCTCTCCACGGAAACCCTGGTGGCCTATGCCAAGCCTGTCTCCATGCTGCTGCTGGCTGCCATACCGGTCGCCGCCGGTTTGTTTTGCGGCTGGATGATGAAAAACAATAAGAGCCATTATGATCGTCCCAATGATCCGAGGGTGCGTGAGGCCAAGGTCTACAGAGTAATTATCTGGATGATGGTGGTGGTTGTGGAGGCCGTTCTGGTTGGTTATCTGCTCTATGCCGCAGGTGGTGCTGCCGACCGGATACTGGTGGTTCTGCTGCAGATAGCGACCTTCCTGGTTAAGACATTTATGATGTGTTTCGTCTATGTCTGGGTTCGATGGACACTGCCGCGTTTCCGGTACGATCAGTTGCAGTTATTA
>JAJYAX010000005.1 GCA_021779275.1 Deltaproteobacteria bacterium
CCGTCATGGTTCTTCAGCAGCACCGAGGCCATTTTATTCTGCAAGGCATAGGCATACTCGACATACCCGATGGAGCCGTCGACCTTGCCGACGAAGGCGGCAACGCCTTCATTGCCTTTGCCGCCCAGACCGACAGGCCACTCAACGGAGGTTTTACTCCCGACTTTTTCACTCCATTCCTTGCTGACCTTGGTCAGGTAATTGGTAAATATCCAGGTGGTTCCGGAACCATCGGCACGATGGACGACAGTGATGTCCTCAGCCGGCAGTTTAAGGCCGGAGTTATCGGCGACAATCTTCGGATCGTTCCATTTGGTGATCTTGCCCATATAAATATCGACCAGATTCTCAGCGGACAACTTCAACTTACCGGCGGCGATCCCCTTGATGTTGACCACCGGCACAACCCCGCCCATGATCATCGGAAACTGCATCAAGCCGGACTCGTTCAATTCCTTGGCCTCAAGCGGCGCATCGGAGGCCCCGAAATCCACGGTCTTGGCCTTGATCTGCTTTATGCCGCCACCCGATCCGATGGACTGGTAGTTCAGACGCACGCCGGTTTCCTGATTGTAATCATAGGCCCATTTGGAATAGGCGGGATAGGGGAAAGTGGCGCCTGCGCCGGTTATTGTGGATTCCGCCCGGCAGGGAATGGAAAATATTGCCGTTGCTGCAGCTGTCAGTAATACTGTTTTAATGAACGTGCCCTTGTGCATGATGTCTTCCTCTTAGTAGTTATGATCTTATGAAAATAGATAATACAACTCACTCATGTAACCAGCATGCACACGATATCCGGTTATTGTTAAGAAACGGTTAGTAAGAGATTAATTTCAAATTAAACAAAAAGAGGCCGGATGGAGTTCCCACGGAAACTCCATCCGGCCTCTTTTTTGTCTCCTTCCGTATATACGGCTTATAAAGAGTTGCCGAACTCCTGAAAAACCGTCTCGATAGGAATAGCAAACCCTATCCCTTCGGCATTGCTTAAAATCATAGTATTAACACCGAAGACATTACCATGCCCGTCGATGAGAGGCCCTCCGCTGTTACCCGGATTAATCGGAGCGTCAGTCTGCAGATACACCTCGTTTTTATCAAGCATCTTTCTGTATCCGGAGAAAACTCCGGAGGTCACGGTATTTGCCAGCCCCATCGGACTGCCTATGGTATAGACGGTCTCGCCCTGTTCAAGATGATGTCCGTCTCTGGTCCTTTTCAATACCGGGGCGGTTGCCGTATAGACCTTCAACAGAGCCAGGTCATGGATATCGCTTACGATAATATTACTGACCGCGTGTTCCGTACCATCCGCCATGATAATTTTGATATCCTGAGATGAACGCTTCTCTTCCATGTCCGTCAATTTCTTTTCGGCCTCCTGCAATTTCGGCAGAAATTTCTTCAGGTTCTCTTCCCTGATCTGAATAACAATGGCGAGCTGGCTCCTGTCCGGTCCATCGGGCAGACGGTCCATCCTTTTCTTCAGGCCGTTAATTGTTTCGGCCTCAAGGTCCAGGAGTTTCCTCCTCTGTTCCACCTGTCGTCTAAATTCCTCAAATTCTTCCTTATTGAACTCAACCACATGTTTATTGGTAACGACAGAGCTTTCACTGATAAAAAATCCCGATCCCATACCCCAGGCTGTCCGAACTGAGACTGTGGCCCTTCGTGCGTTCTGGATAAACCGTTTATCGGCTGAACCCCCGCCCCCTTTGCCGCCGTTGCCTGACTCCAGCACCGGGGCTCTCTGAACGACGGGTGGTTCGCTCTTCCGATCCGCCCGTGCCGGGGTATTTTCAACGGTGTTTTTCACGGCCGTACTCGAAACAGGCAATGGACCCGTTCGATCAAAAAAATAGACGGCGGCGGCAAAGGCGGAAACAAGAAGCAAAACCGCCCCTATCACGACTGCACGTCTCCCGGATTCGGTCTTTTTGGCAGCCTCCTTTTCCGCCTTTTCCTTTTTACGGGCCTCGGCCTGAAAATATTTATCAAAAATAATCCCACACGTTCTACACTCAACCTTGTTGGTGAGCTTGCTTAAACACTTCGGGCATCGATCCCATACTTTGTCCGCCATTGGTGCGCTCTTCTCCTTTCAACTCATCCTTTGGAATAGTCGACCTACTTCTATAAAGTCTCTCCCGCATGGCGTTTGAGAAAATCTTTGATGGAAAGGAGGACCGCGTCCCGCGTCTGGTCTTTCTCCATTAAAAGCTCATGCCGGCCATGCGGCAGGACGATGAGTGAACAGTTGGGCTGCATACTGCAAAACGCCTTTTGCGCCTTCTGTCCGACGACGGTATCCTCCCCGCCGACGAGAAGCAGCAGGGGGATCTGCAGAGGAGGGGTATCGTTTTTGATCCTGTCTATGGCAGCGAAGGCCTCGGCGAGCCATGACAATGTCGGACTCCCCAGGGCTACCCGCGGATTCTCTTCAACCCGTCTCCAGTTCAGCTCATAGCGTGCGAAGCTGCCGGTCAGCTCATTGTTTGCAAAGGCATGATGATGCTGATACGGCTTTCCTCCAAAAACATACCTGGAACCAAATCCCAGAGATGTCAGGACCCTGCTTAAATCTTTTGCCAAGAGAGAAGGAAAAGGACCGGTATTGATCGAAAACATCGGTGAACAGAGAATCATCCCGGTCACCGTCCCGGGATATTTCCGTTCATGGAGAACCGAGACCGCCCCGCCCATGGAGTGCGCCAGCAGAATAATGGCCTTGTGGGGCCTGGATTTTACAACGGCAGCAAGAAAGACCTGCAGGTCGTCCACATAATCATCAAAATGTTCTACGTGTCCTTTCTGGGGGTCAGGCAACAGACGGGAGGATTCCCCTTGCCCACGATGATCATAAATGTAGAAGGAAAACCCGGAATCACGAAGGTCATAGAACACCTCGGCATACTTGGCCATAAATTCGGTGCGGCCATCGACGATGACCAAGGCCCCTTTCTCATCGGCCGCCTCGGACTTTGCGTAACGGATCTCTCCTCCGTCACGGTTTTTTATAACACCGAAGGTGAAGTGCTCCAGAAAATACGGCATAACAAGAGAGTCAGAGAGTTTCGGCACATCTTTTTCATTAATCGCCCGGACCGGGAGCACGCTGCCGGTCAGAACCGCTATCACGAGACAAAAACAGGAGACGGATCGCACGAGTACCACCTCTTCGACGAGACAACACATTGACTCTACCATGGAACGGGCCACAGGCGCAACAGACCTGCCGCTGTCCGTTCCGGGCAGCAGGATTGTATCGATACACCTTACACCAGCTTTTAATTCATGAAAACCGCATATTCAATTTGCCAGTCAAAATTCGAAATGATACAATACGTTCTAAATCTGCTCCGGCTCCCTCTTCCCGGGCCGATCAAAGATCGATCTCCACTGAGTACAGCGTCACAGGAACTCCTTTGCACAAGCCCTGCTCCCCGCACGGAGCGACAGGGCGGATCACGCGCTTGTGCATGGTTACCAACTTTTCACTCGAATCGATGCATGGAGTCTGAATGAATCCTTCACCTATGCCCTCTCCCGCAACAGACCTTGCTCCATCCATGGAAGGCTGTGTCCAGGTCGGCGAAATTGACAGGCTGGCCCATCAACTGCTGCAGATGGAGATTGAGTTGAATTCAAACATCCCGACGACCCTCTGGATCAGCGATCTGCATGGCGAGGGAGATCGCTTCAAATCCATCCTCCGCGGCCGTTTCGGCCTGCTCTATCAGACATGCCGCGAGGCCTTGCCCAACACCTTCAGCTCCGACAAGATTCAATATCTCGTCAGCATCATACGAAAAAAAAGGTATATCGCCGACAAGGACATCCATATGGACATGCAGGATGTGATATTCTGCCTGGTCCAGGTCCTGAAATACAAGCTCGCCAATATCCGGTACCGTATCGAGGATATTTTTCTGCCGGAATTTCATGATGTCATCAACAGACTGCTGTCCGACCTCCCCGTCCCTGACCCGATTTTCGAGGAGGAGATAATCTCGGCGCGCCTGATCGCGCATCTCTCTCATACCATCAGGCAGGTCCTGCTTGACCGGATCCAGGTCTTGGGCGACATCTTCGACCGGGGCCCGCAGCCCGACAAGATCATCCGGATCCTCTCGTCTGCGGCCTACCGGAAGATGGTCAATTACGTCTTCGGCAACCACGACATCCTCTGGCTGGGAGCAGCCTCGGGCAATGTTTCACTGATCGCGGAGGCCATGCGCATCACCTGCCGCTACGACCATTTCCAGCTGATGGAGAGATGGAAATTCGACACCTCCCGGCTGGCCGAATTCGCGGAACGCACCTACCCTCCCAACAAGGTCACGGGGAATTTCAAGGCCAAGACCCAGAAAGGACGGTCCATGGAGAAGGCCTTGGCTCTTATCCAGTTCAAACTGGAAGAGCAGACCATAAAGGGCTATCCGGACTACGAGATGGAGTCCCGCCTCTGGCTGGAACGGCTGGCCAAGATGCTGAAAGCAGGGGACACCGGCGGACTGAATGATACCTCCTTTCCGACCTTGAACCTGGACAATCCGGGTGAACTGACCCCTGAAGAGGCAGAGATCGTCGAAGACCTGAAACATCAGTTCATCAGCAACAGCAGACTAAAACGGCTCCTCAGGTATTTTTTCATCCATGGCCAGACCTACAACATTCAAAATAATGTCTTAAACATTCATGCCCTGGTACCCTCCACGCAGAATGGCGAGTTCGAGGAGTTCCTGGGGCGCAAGGGTAGGAATCTTCTTGATTTTATCCAGGAGACAATTCAGCGGGTCGGCCATAATTATCTGGAAGGCAAGCCGCAGAAATCCCGGGATCAGGCGCTCTTCTTCTACCTCTGGTGCGGACCCAAATCTCCCTTCTTCGGAAAGCATGCGATGAAGACCTTCGAGCGCTACTTCCTGACCGACAAAAAGACCCATGGAGAGAGGACGCTCTTCTGGCAGCAAAACCTGAAGACCCAGGAATTCAAACAAAAACTGCAGGATGAATTCGGCGTTAAACGGGTTGTCTTCGGCCATACCCCCGTCGATTACACCAAGGGACGCCAGATGGCCAGTACCGACGGGGTCGCCATCAATGTCGATGGAGGATTCGCGGCCGCCTATTACAATCGGGGGCATGCCCTGGTGCATACCCCGCACCAGCTCTATGGCATAATCCTGCCTACCCCCGATGAAATCAGAGAGGCGGAACGCAAACTGGAATCGGCACCGCTGGATATCGAGCTGATCGATGAATTCCGTCAGCCGATGAAGATGAAGGATACCATTGAAGGAAAGGCATTAAAGGCGACCAGAGACAAACTCATGCACAAGATTCGCGAACTGGCGGCAAAAAACGGGTTCCATACCACGTCCTATTAAGAGACTGGATACACGGCGCTTCACTGATTTTTCTACACCAACCAACGGTTGCACAATGTATACAAACTATGGGATGGAGATCGTCCGGGCCACGGAAATAGCCGCTCTTACCGCGACCAGACTGCAGGGACACGGCGATCAGGATGAGATTCTAAACAGCACGCGAGAGGCCATCGCCAAGACCTTAAACAGGCTCGCCATCGACGGTTCGGTCATCAACGACCGCTTCGTCAAACGAAAAGGGACCTTCCCGCTGCCCCATAAACTGGGGCAGGGAGGGCCGGAGATGGAATTGATGGCCGTGGCGCTTGAGGCCCATCATTCCGCTGCTGACGGTCTGAACAATTCCACATCGTACGCGGTCATTGCCAAAAAAGGCACCCTCCAGTCCCTGCCGAATCTCAGCATGTACAAGATCGTCGTCGGACCCGAGGCCCAGCAGTCCATAGATATCAACCAGCCGCCCATCGTCAACGTCAAACGGGTGGCCAGGGCGCTCAGAAAATACACCGAGAACGTGACCGTCTGCATCCTTGATCAGGCTCGTCACCAGCAGCTGATCAAAGAGGTCCGGAGCTGCGGCGCCAGGATCAAGCTGATCGTCGAGGGTGAAATATCCGGCTGTCTCGCCGCCATAACCGGGGAAAAAGCGGACATCTACATGGGATACGGCTATGCCCCGGAGAGTGTGATGGTGGCGGCGGGGATAACCTGTCTGGGCGGATACTTCGAGGGCAAGATCTTCTATGAGAATGACCGCGACCGCGAAGAGGCGAGAGAACATCAGATCACGGATTTTGAAAAGATATACCGGGCTCAGGATCTCGTTCGCAGCAAGGAGGTTGCCATCGCCGCCACGGGTATCACCGATGGCGAATTCCTGGAAGGCGTGCGCTTCACCCCCAACGGCGCGGTGACAAGCTCGTTTATCGCAAGAGGTGAGACCCGGACCTACAGAAGACTCGAGACCCGCCATTTCTTTGATTACAAGCCTGTTTTCTAACCGGATGCGGACTGCGATCTCAAGCAATTCCTGACCGGCAAGCCGGGGATTTTCCCGCCTGAGGAGGCAATCATGGCTATCAATCTGTACTGGATCCAAGCAGGAGGTTGCGGGGGTGATTCGATGTCCATACTCAACGCGGAATCACCGAGCATCCTCGAGGCAAGAGAGGACCTTGCCATCGATATCCTGTGGCATCCCTCTTTTTCCCAAGCCCCTCCGGCCGAACATCGCAGCCTGCTCGCCGGCCTGCTGGAAGGGCGGATTCCCCTGGATATTCTCTGCGTAGAGGGAGCGGTCGTCAGGGGACCTGAGAATACCGGGATGTTCGATACCTATGAAGGAGAGCCCAAGAAAGAGCTCATCCGGCGGCTGGCCCAGCGGTCGGGTATTGTCATTGCCGTCGGCACCTGCGCAAGCTTCGGCGGTGTCACCGGGGCCGGGGAGACAGATGCGGTCGGCCTCCAGTTCTCCAAGAAGACCTGCGGAGGATTTCTTGGACAGGATTTCAGGTCAGGGAGAGGATTGCCGGTCATCAACCTGCCCGGTTGTCCTCTCCATCCCACCGTGATGATAGGGGCATTAACGGCCTTGACACGGGGACTGGAGATGGAGTTGAACGCCTTCAATTCTCCGCTGGAATACTACAGCATGCTTGTCCATCAGGGGTGCACGCGCAACGAATACCACGAATACAGGATCGAAGAGACCGATTTCGGCCAGAAGGGGTGCCTCTTCTTTCATCTGGGTTGTCAGGGCCCCATGGCGCATGCCCCCTGCAACAAATTTCTCTGGAACCGCAGGAACTGCAAGACCCGGAGCGGGGTTCCCTGCATAGGCTGCACCGAGCCTGATTTCCCCCGGGAGGATCCTTATTTCTATACACCGAATATCGCCGGTCTGCCCATCAATCTCCCGGACGGGGTGAGCCGGCCGCATTATCTTGCCTATAAGAGCATGGCCGCAGCCTCTGCACCGGAACGACTTAAACACAGAAAGACCGAGGTGTAAAATGCCCGCAGCAGATCGGAGAATTCTGACTATCCCGTTAAACAGGGTCGAAGGCGACCTTGCCCTCCATCTGGAATACGACGGCGCCGAGGTGACAAATTCATGGAGCAGCGGCATTATGTTCCGCGGTTTCGAGAACATGCTCAAGGGCCGCGGCCCCCTTGACGGTCTGGTCCTGACCCCGCGGGTCTGCGGAATCTGCGGGACCGCCCATCTGATGGCCGCCGCCCGGGCCCTGGACATGCTCTGCGGCGTCATCATCCCGGACAATGCCGTCATGATCCGGAACCTCGCCCTGATGGCGGAACATGTCCAGAGCGATATCAGACACGGCATACTGATGTTCATGAAGGATTTTCTGAACCCGATCTATGAAAACGAATCCTTCTATCCCGAGGCCCGCCTCCGTTATGAACCCTTCCGTGGCACGTCGGTCATCAAGGCGATTCAGGAAACCAAGAGAATGCTCGAAATCGTGGCCATCGTCGGCGGTCAGTGGCCGAATTCATCATTCATGGTGCCGGGGGGCATCGCCACCGCTCCGACCTGCAACGACATGGTCAGTTGCGGCTATATACACAAGGCCTTCAGCAACTGGTACGAGCGTGAGATCCTGGGCTGCACCATCGAGCGCTGGTCGGCAATCACAACCCGGGACGACCTTGAGACATGGCTTGCGGAAAGTGACGCCCATCGCCGCAGCGACCTCGGTTTTTTCCTCCGCTGCGCCCGCCGTGCCGGTCTTGACAAGATAGGCGGCGGCCATGACAATTTTATCAGCGTCGGAGTGCAGGACCTGCCGCCATGGACGGGGCAATCCTTGCCAGTCTCCTTACTGTCCCCTGGCTTTATCAAAAAGGGCGAAAAGACCGCATTCAACCAGGCCCGAATCTCCGAGCATGTGGCCTTTTCCCGGTTCGAAGGCTATGGCGGCGGTCTCCATCCCTTCGAAGGGGTGACTCGCCCCTGTGTTTCCGGCACCAACCCGGACAAATATTCCTGGGCGAAGGCGCCCCGTTATGACGATATACCGGCGGAGACCGGTCCCCTGGCGGAGATGCTGGTTGATGAAAACCCTCTCTTCAGCGACCTGGTTCGCAATCAAGGCCCGACCGTTTTTTCCCGCCAGCTGGCCAGGCTGACACGACCGGCACGGATCCTGCCGTTCATGAAAAAAATGATTGCGGAGATCAACCCGAAGGCGCCCTACTATACCACCGTAAAGGATATCCCCGATGGTCGCGGCTACGGCCTGATAGAGGCAAGCAGGGGAGCGTTGGGTCACTGGATGGAGATACGGGATGGAGTGATTCACCACTATCAGATTGTCACCCCGACCTCGTGGAACGGCTCCCCGCGTGATGCCAATGGTATACGAGGTCCCTGGGAAGAGGCGATGATCGGCACCAGGCTGAGAGATCCGGAGAATCCTGTTGAGCTCGGCCATATAGTCCGCTCCTTCGACGCCTGCCTCGTCTGCGCCGTCCATGTCTGCGTTAAGAGATAGCCCGCCCGGGAAGTCCAACCGGAAACCATCGTTAAAATCTCAGGGAGTGTTCATTGTTTCAGTTGGTTATTGAAAAACATGCCCATGCGCTCTTTTGACTCCTTGCAAACTGGAACGGATTGTGATCATAATACAGTTTATTCAGTTTACACTTCCACCGCCATGACAATGGAACACAGACACCTTCCAAATTCATATAACGATCTGCTGCGGGAAAACCAGATACTGAGACAAGAGTTGCTGATATCCCGTCAGGCCTCGGATATCACCGCCGAACTCGTGGCGGAGCAGTTTGCGAACCTGGATATTGTCCTCAATGAACTCAGTCAGAGCCTGCAGACCGAGAAGACCTTGCGACAGGAGATGAGCATCGCCCGCAAAGCAGCAGAGGCGGCCAATGAAGCGAAAAGCGACTTTCTCGCCAATATGAGCCACGAGATCAGGACCCCGATGAACGGCATCATCGGGATGACCGATCTGGTTCTCGGGACTGAACTGCATGAGGATCAGAAAAAATATCTGCAGATGGTCAAGAATTCGGCCGCGAGACTGCTCAAGGTCATCAATGATATCCTGGATTTTTCCAAGGTCGAGGCAGGGAAACTCAAGCTCGACCCCATCGATTTCGATCTCCACGAGGCCCTGGAAAACATCATCCATATGCTGAGTCTGCGGGCCGGTCAGAAAAACACGCATCTCTGCTGCGAGATCGACCCTGCTCTGCCCCGGAATGTCCATGGCGACTCAAACCGCTTGACCCAGGTCCTGATCAATCTCACCAACAATGCGATCAAATTCACCGACAATGGTTTCGTACGTCTGCGGGCCATCTCCATCCCCCAGAGAAACGAGACCGATCTTTATGTTAAATTCAGTATCAGCGACACCGGCATAGGCATCCCCGCCGACAAACAGCAGGTGATCTTCGAGGCCTTCTGCCAGGCCGACTCGTCAACAACCAGAAAACATGGAGGCACCGGCCTGGGCCTGGCCATCTCCTCCCAACTGGCGGCCCTGATGGGAAGTAAGATCTATATTGACAGCAAACCCGGCATCGGATCGACCTTCTGGTTTACCTGCAGATTGCAGAAATCCCACGGCAGCCTCCAGGAAGGAAATGCCGCTCAGGTCAGACAACCGGGCCTTTCTTATCCGGATCTGATGGACGGTATGCGGGGTATGAAGATCCTGGTTGCCGAAGACGAGGCCATCAATCAGACGCTGATGACGGCCCTGTTAACACAGTTCGGCTTTACAGTCACGACCGTCGAAAACGGAAGAAAGGCGGTGGAAGAGGCGGTCAGAGAGGAATATCACCTGATCCTGATGGACCTGCAGATGCCGGACATGGACGGATTCGAGGCAACCGGAAAAATCAAAGCGATCCGCCCATGCCCCCCGCCGATCATCGCCCTTACCGCCTATGCCATGGGGAGAGACCGGGAAAAATGCCTGCAGGCGGGAATGGATGATTATCTCAGCAAGCCCGTCAGCAGAGAGCAGCTCTACGAGATGCTGATCCGGCATCTGTCCGGAAGGGAAGGAGCCCCTGGTTTTCCGGAACCGACCTCAGGTACGCCGGACATGTTTTGATTTTTCCCGGGGTTCTCTTCTCGACATGAAAAAGGCAAAAATGCCGAAGAGAACCAGGCCAATCCCCAGTCCCAGAAAAAACGTACTCCAACCGTTTTCAGAGAACGGCAGTTTACTTTTTATTTTTTCAGAAGGTGGTGCGGCCGTGGCCTCAGGAGCGGCCGCGGGTTCCATCTTCGGCGCCGTATCCGGAGCGCTTACCTTTGTTACCGTAACCGGCTGAGGCGGTTCCAACAAAAAGCCTTTTGCCAGGAGTTCAGCGGCCTTGGCATCACGAACCTTTCGATTCATACTGCCCATGACGATGGCAATTATACGCACCCCGCCTCTTTTGGCGGTAACCGCCATGGAAAATCCGGCTGCCTGGAAGTATCCGGTCTTAAACCCGTCGCAGCCTTCAATCTCTCCCAGGAGGTGGTTGTGATTGCGCATTATGAACGTATCTCCACGAAAACCCCGTTCTTTGGTGCCGGTGTATTTCAGGGCCTCCGGGCGCTTGGCCAACTCGCGGCAGAGGATTGCCAGGTCATGGGCGGTTGTCACATCCGGTTTCTGTCCTTCATCGGGAGGCAGGCCATGTACGGAATAGAAATGAGTATCCTTCATACCCAATTCTCCGGCCTTCTGGTTCATCAAGGCGACAAAACCCTCCTTTGATCCGGCCACATGGTCAGCCAGGGCCACGGCCGCATCATTGGCCGATTGCACCATCAGCGCATAGAGAAGCTCTTCGACGGGAAACTGTTCCCTCGGATCGAGATACACCTGAGATCCGCCGGTCTTTGCAGCCTCTCTGGTCACCGGCACCATCTCGTCCAGCCGCAGGCTCCCATCCTTGATACGATCAAGGAGGACCAGCAGGTCCATCAGCTTCAACACGGAGGCCGGGTAGACCGCGGTATTCTCATGGTCGGCAAAGAGGACCTTCCCCGTGTCGGCATCGACCATCAGGGCCGAGATGTACGGATCCTTGGCAATGGACGAGACCCTGGCACGACCGGCCCAGGCCGTCTGGGTCATCACAATACAGACAAAGAGCACGAGAGCAAGACGTTTCATAATCCTCCTGGTACAGCCGACGAGAGTTTATATCGGCAAAAAAATAAATCATGGACATTGATTCCCAACGATTCTTCCGCAATGACGAGGATCGCCTCAGGGGCCGACGCTTCATACATTGATAATTACAGGAAATATTGCCGCATGAATTACCTCTCCGTCCGGAGATTGTCAAGAGGTATTCAACGTTTGCCAGCATGATCGCGGTCTGCTCGGAATCCTGCCCTCTCACCGGGAGTTCTTGCTCTTTACAGGTTCTTTTCCGTCCATTTTCAGGGTATATTCATGAGATAAAACACATAAGGCCGTTACACCGTTCGTCCGGAGGCTGTCAGGAAAACACCTGCGGACAATTAACCTGTTTCCATATCGAGATGGTGAAACCGTGGATACCGCCACCCTTGCCCGGATAAAAAAACGCTGCTTCATCAACGCTCCCTGGTATGATTTAAAAGAAAAGTACCTGGACCTGTTTTTGGAAGACGGCATCCAGCCCGAGATCGGCCTGGAAGGATTATGCCTGTATGACGAAGAGCGTTCCGCCTTTGAACGAGTGGCGGCGAGCCTTGCGCGACAGGGCCTTGCCTGTACGCTGCACGCCCCGTTCTTTGATCTCACCCCCGGTGGGCTTGACCCCTGCATCCTGGAGAAAACCCGGGAAAAACTTGCTGCGGCCTTTGCCTTAATCCCGGTCTTCCAGCCACGATCCATCGTCTGCCACCTCCAGTATGAGGAAAACAAACACGGTTATGTGCACAAGGAGTGGTTTGCAAGCGCCGCCGCCACCTGGGAGCCGCTCGTCGCTCTCGCCGGGAAGTACAAGGTCCCGGTAATGTTTGAGAACACCTGTGAGAAAGATCCTTCCATCCATGCCGCCATGCTGACCAACCTCGCTACGCCCTTCGCGGGGTTCTGTATGGATGTCGGTCACCTGCTGGCCTTTGCCCACTCCTCCTGGCACCAGTGGCTGCCGACCATGCTCCCCTGGCTTGGCCAGCTGCACCTGCATGACAACACCGGCGGACGGGATGAACACCTGGCGCCGGGACGCGGAGATTTCGATTTCGCGGGACTTTTCGCTTACCTCCGAGACAATCAGCTGCATCCGATCATAACCTTTGAACCCCATAGCGAAGATGATCTCCGGCAGACATTTGCGTATCTCGAGGCAACTCAACTGCTCACCGGTATCTGATCGGCACGGAAAAGAAAATATCCATATCTCCCTTATTCGCCATTTGTCCTTTTGATTTTCGAAGGTTCTTCCGATATGACTTTGAGAGGGAGGATTTCTCCGGGACACGCAGACCGTATTCGGCCTCAATCCTCTGCGATAACAGCATTTATTCTTTATAATCAGCACTCAAGACACGACATACTTGCAAACCATGCCGAAACAACAGGAACCGGAACAGCCGACAGGCGCCTCTGCCGACCTGCGCCAAGCCCCCGTAACCGGAACCGGAGAGAAGGTCCCTTCGCCGCCTGCGCAAGAACCGCCCCGGACCGAATTTCGCCCGCCGACCCCGACCCATGACCGACGCCAGTTCACTGTTTTTCAGGTTGATGAATTTATTTTTCAACAGGCCACCACAAGGACCACGCACTGGTCAGTTCCCTGGTCCGATCTGATGATGACGATGTTCATCTTGTTCTTGATCATGTTTGTCTACCAGACTGCACATAAAGAGTTGCTTGTCGGCGCCCAAACGGAGGTTATCGGTGGAGAGACCGCCGGCGCGCTGGACATTGCCCCGAACACGACGGCCTCAGTTCCTTATGCCCCGATCAAGCCGGGCCTGCCCTTAATCACTGCCGGAACCATCAAGAAGATCGTACCGGTCCATATCTATGACCTCGACCAGGATGTCCGATCCGTTCAGGGCACGAAGAGTCCGGAGGAAAGGATTACAAAAAGTATCTCCCCTCCTCTCTCAACACCGCCCACCGCTTCTAAGACGCCGTCCGTACCCCGGGAAGAAACGG
>JAJYAX010000354.1 GCA_021779275.1 Deltaproteobacteria bacterium
CATTATCCTTGAGGACCCCGTCTTTGACCACCCATCCGGCCTCAGCGAGCAGTTTCTGGGCTTTTTGCAGATTTGCCCGCAGACCGCCAGGACTATTGGTACTCGGTGGTGTGAGAGGAGTCGTAAAGACCTCTTCGGGAAGATCTTTTTTATATGCATCCAGATACTGGAGTTCCTTCCCGGCGGGTAGGCCTGTCGCCGCAAGATAGGAGTTGTTGAAAAATGACGTTGCCCTGGTATACTGATCAAAGAAGAGAGATTTGTTGGTCCATTCAAAGTCAAAGGCCAGCCCGAGGGCCTCGCGCACCAGGCGATCATGGAATATCTTCTTTCGGGTGTTCATCACAAACCCCTGCATACCTGCGTCATTTTCATGCGGGAAAATCTTTTTTACTATTTCACCTTTGTCGATTTTCTCTCCCGTCAGATCCCTTGCCCATTGTTTTGCTATGCTGACAAGCATAAAATCAAAATCACCCGCCTTGAAGGCCTCAACGGCTACGACAGGATCCTTATAATAATCCACCTTTATGGTATCGAAATTATACATCCCTTTTCTCACAGGGAGATCCCTGGCCCAGTAGTTATCATTTCTCCTGTATGTAATTGACTTGCCCGGACTCACAGAGTCAACGACATAGGGCCCTGACCCAACCGGAGGGACGAGACTTTCCGGGCCATCGAAAGGATACTTTGAATAAAATTTCTTTGACATCACAGGAAGTTCCGATGCAATCATCGGCAATTCCCTATTGACTCGGGCAAATTTAAGCCGGATTCTCAACCTGTCTATAATCTCAGATCCGGTTATATCGTGATAATAATAGGAATAGAGGGGATACACCTTGTCGCTTTTAAGCATTTCCAGAGAAAAGGCCACATCTTCCGCAGTCACAGGGGTATTGTCGGAAAAACGGGCGTTTTCATTGAGGGTAAAGATCACGGATAATTTGTCCGGAGCAACCTCAATGTCTTTGGCAAGCAATCCATATTTGGCCAGAGGTTCATCCAGGCTGGAGACGGCCAGCGGTTCAAAAACCAATTGATCGAGCGCCAGAGGTTCAGCCCCTTTCAAGGTAAACGGATTCATCTTGTCAAAACTGCCGAGTGCATGCAGAACAATATTCCCGCCTTTCTTCGCCTCCCTGGATGTATAATCGAACTGTTTGAAATCATGAGGATACTTTAATTTGCCATCAATCGAAATACCGTGGGCTGAATAGGAAGGTGCGGCGGCAATCAGAGTAAACAGGGCTGCAAGCCCCAGACAGAGACATTTAGACATGGCGGCGTGTGAGATCCCCCGGTTGAAGAATTGACAAGGAATGACAGGACAAAAACCTGATGAATTTTATGATTTCTCCTGTCCTGAAAGGATATTTAACGTGGCAATAATACCATTTTTCTAGTAAAATACCAGCCTTTGATAGCGCTATTGCAACATGGAACCGGACATTTACCGGCAGTAGGAGCCTGCACCGCCTTTTTCGAGACGGCAGTCCTCTCTCTCTTTAATATGTATTTTCTGGAGTTTTGATATGGGGAAAACCATAGCACAAAAGATCTTCGCTTCGCATCTCAAGGATACTCCGTCGCCTGAGAATATGGTACTTGACCTCGACGTGGTCATGTGTCACGAAATCACCACACCGATTGCTATTCTGGATCTGATGGATAAGGGAATGGATCGTGTTTTCAACCCTTCCAAGATAAAAGCCGTCATCGACCACGTCACCCCGGCCAAAGACTCAAAAACGGCCATGCAGGGAAAAATAATGCGGGACTGGGCAAAAAGACACAAGATTGTCGACTTTTTCGATATTGGGAAAAATGGCGTCTGTCATGCACTGTTCCCGGAAAAAGGTTTTATCCGACCTGGCTATACGGTCATCATGGGAGATTCGCATACCTGCACCCATGGCGCATTCGGCGCCTTTGCGGCCGGAGTCGGCACAACCGACCTGGCGGTAGGCATGCTGAAAGGTGTCTGCTCCTTCAGGTCCCCGGAGACCATGAAAATAATCCTCACCGGAGAACTGGGAACAGGCGTCACTGCCAAAGACGTAATCCTTGCGGTTATCAAGAAAATCACCGTGAACGGTGCAACCGACAGGATAATCGAGTTTGACGGTCCCCTGGTAAGATCCATGTCCATGGCCGCCCGGATGACCTTGTGCAATATGGCGATCGAGGCTGGCGCCACCAGCGGCATCTGCCTGCCAGATCAGGTCACGGCCAATTATCTCTGGCCCTTCATAAAAGACGAATATCTGAATAAGGAAGAGGCTGTAAAGGACTTCAGCAGATGGCACTCCGATCCTGACGCCGACTACGTCGAGGTCCTGGAAATTGATGCATCCACTCTTACCCCGCAGGTAACCTTCAATTTTAAACCGGATCAGGTCAAGGATATTACTGAGTTGGAAGGGACTCCCGTGGATCAGGTCTATATCGGCTCATGTACAAACGGCCGTATCGAAGATCTGCGGGATGCCGCGAAAATTCTACAGAACCGGACCATCGCTGCCGGAGTTCGCGGGATTGTTACACCGGCGACTCCCCTGGTGTATGAGATGGCGCTCAATGAGGGCATCATCAAGATCTTCATGGATGCGGGTTTTTGCGTATTGAACCCCACCTGCGGCGCCTGCCTGGGAATGAGCTCCGGGGTGCTGGCCGAAGGAGAGGTCTGCGCCTCCACAACAAATCGCAATTTCAATGGTCGTATGGGAAAGGGTGGGATGGTCCACTTATTGAGCCCATTCTCCGCCGCCGCCGCCGCCGTCACCGGTCTTATCACCGACCCACGGAAATTTCTTTAGCATCAAGAAGAGGAACGTATGAAAACATTTGGAGGTCCGGTGGTTTTCCTGGACAGAGATGATATCAACACCGATGAGATCATCCCGGCAAAGTATCTCACTGAAATCTCAAAGATGGCGCTGAAGCCTCATCTGCTTGAAGATCTTCTTCTGGATGGCAAGCCCTTTGATTGCCGTTCGGAGGCGATGCAGAAGGCAGAAGTCGTTATTACACGAGCCAATTTCGGCTGCGGTTCTTCCCGGGAGCATGCCGTATGGGCCTTCGAGGTCAACAATATCAATGTGGTAATAGCCCAGAGTTTTGCCAGAATTTTCAGACAGAATATGTTCAACTGCGGAATCTTGGCGATTGAATTGCCCAAAGAAGAGATTGCCGCCCTCTTTAATATGACAGGCAAC
>JAJYAX010000355.1 GCA_021779275.1 Deltaproteobacteria bacterium
TTTCCATTTTTAGACTGTACAGATAAAACACACGTACGGCCAATTTCTGTATAATCGCAGTAAGGAAAGCAACTTCTGGCTCTTGCATTGTATTATCTGACAGACTAGAATGGGCCGGGGAAGGGGGAAAAATCCACTCCCGGACGAGAGTACGTTGTTTATTTTTTAAAAGCAGATACTTGTGCAGTATTCACCATCTTTCAGGGATCAGGAATCTTGCCCCGTAATACTATCCATCTGTCTACGCTTTTTGACACAGGAATAACCAAAGACCCTCTGGACGAAATACTCACCCTTGCCGTCCAGACGGATGGGGGTGCCGATCCGGAGTTTATCCGGCAGATTCATTCGTATATTTCAGAGATTTTTTCAGGCGCCAGCCCCGGATTTCAAGCTAGTTCCACAAAATATCACAACCTGCGGCATACGCAGAGTGTCGTCTTGGCGACAATCCGTCTTTTTCACGGTCTGATGCTGGATAACCATCGTTTTTCCGCGCATATCATTGAGCAGACTCTCCTCAGCGCCTATTTTCATGATACGGGCTTTCTCCTCCAGACCTCGGAAACCGCCGATTCGGGGGCCAGCTACACAAAATTTCATGAGGCCCGTTCCATCAGGTTTCTGAATCAGTACCTGGCAAACCGCAAGGTGCCGCAAGGTTTTCACGAAAATTGCGCCACCATCATTAAATTTACAAATCTTCGTATCGAACCGGGTTCATTGCTGACCCCCTCGGCCGAGATAGGTCTCTGCGGTCGAGTCTTAGGGTCGGCGGACATCCTGGCGCAGATGGCAAACCGATACTACCTTGAGTGTCTGCCGCTCCTCTACCAGGAACACCTGACAGGCGGGATTCTGGAACATGCCTCGGCGCTGGATTTGATGAGGCACACTGCTCATTTTTATCAGCATGTTATTGAAAAGCGCTTGCAGGAGACCTTCGGCAATGTTGCACAGTCGATGCGGACTCACTTTCTCAACCGCTGGCAGATTGACGAGGATCTCTATCAGACACACATAGATAACAATATAAAATACTTAAATAGGATTATCTCCGAATGCAGCACGGAGATCAAATGTCTGGAGAAATATCTTCGGCGCATCCCGCCACGGGATGTCTATTGACAGTCCCCGACTTTTTCCCCACGCTTATTTCTGGCGTGGATCCTTTCCCGTTTCGAACATCTCAAAGAGATCATAAAAAAGCCGGGCAACGGAGGTGAAATGGGTGGCTGAACCGGAACTCGCATAGGCCTTAGTGATTTCCATGGCCTTGGCCAGACTTTCCAGGCAGTCCGATTCCTGAGGTTCTTTCAAGGCCTTGACGAGCTTTTGACCAATGTCATCTGCCATATTTCCCCCTGTCGGTAATAATTATTTTCCACACACGTCCGATCATCAGGTTATAAAACATGAGAAAGGCGCCTTTTTTTCAGCACGGCAATGAGCCTTTCATAATACTCAAGAACCGCCTGCCCTGTGGCATCGATATCCTTTCCGGTGGCCACAAAGCCATGGTCCTTAAGAAGGATGAAACCTGTTCCCTCCCGCAGCAGGCCGACCGCCGATTCCGCCAGGGCAGAGGTCCCATAGGGTTGAAACGTCGTGGTCACCGGGATCGCAAGGTCCGTGGCGTACTGTTCGAGGAGGCGTGAGTGGCCGTGCATAATGGCCCCTGTCTCCGGAAATTCTCTATAGATGGAGTAATGGAGAAGGCTTTCCGAAGAGGGCTTGCGCACCCCTTTGGTATGGAAGCCGCTCTGTTCATCAAGGCTCTCAATAAGCACATAGTTTTCAGGCGCCAGATTCTTCTCCGGGGTCATCCCGGATGCGGTGATGATAAGCGAGGTATCACCCAATCGGTAGGACTGATTGCCATAGGCCCCTTCCGGATGCACCGGCGTCAGCCCCAATCCGGCCAGGATGAAGGCCCAGGCATTCAATTGAGCGAGTCGCAGATCGTAAGGGAACGTGTCTCCGCATTGAAGACATTTGAATTTTATCCCTGTATATATTTCCATGTGTTACCCAGTCTTCCGTGGTCCTCGCCAGACTCCTAGAGCCCGAGATCCGTATTTATCAGAATGACCTTGATTCGTCCTTTCGGATACGATTTTTCGGTTATAGACCAGGTATTACATATCCGGTCAGGGCTTGTACAGTCCATACAATACGAGGTCTTGCGGCAGGGGGTCTTGAAACCGGCGTGGCGGATGGCGTTCAGGGGCGCCGTATAATTCCGGATCCGATGCATGGCCGATTCAACATCGGGGACAATCTTGTTCCTGCCCACCAGAAGAACGACATTTTTCGGCCCGAAGGTAATCCCGCCGACGCGATTGCCGATCATATCCAGATTGACAAGCTGCCCTTTCTCGGTCAAGGCGTTGGTTCCTGTGAAAAAGAGGTCCACGAGCAAGGCCTGTCTCCGGCGCTCCAGGATCTCATCCCGGGGGATGTCATGCGCAAAGGTGACGATAACCTTGATATGGGGTTCCTCCTGTATTTTCTTCAGGACTCCCGTGGCATGCAGCGTTTCTGAATCCCCCCAGGAGACGGTTTTCGGCGCAAGCTTGGGGAGGAGCCCCGTCATGACAATATGCCGTGCCTCATCGGGATCTTCGGCAAGAAAGACCTCGAAATTGTTCTGCTCAAGGGCCTTCTTGCATCTCACCAGCCTGTTTTTCCAATAGAGTGCAGCTGCATCAATCATAGTAAGTCGGCTCCCGCCTTGGCGGGGTTTTAAAAATCCAGCACATAATCAATGGTGGAGGATTGCTCTACGAGTCAGGCCTGTCCATCCGGCAGATAGTCATGAGGGTGTCCGTAATTGTAGCAGATCCCCAGGTGATTCGGCAGCAAATTCAACAAACTCCGGATAATTTTTTGAATGCAGACCGTTCTTGTTGATTGCCGACAACTGCGACCAGATCTCCTTCTCGGAAAGAGTACTCCGCTTTGGGGTTGGAATAAAATACTTTTCCATTGATAATCCCGACAATGGAAGCCCCGGTTCTGGTACGGACAGCCGCATCTTTAATGCTTTTACTGACAAGAGGGCTTCCCGGCGCCAGGGTCACCCAGGTAATTTCCAGCATATTCTTTATATTATCAAGCTTGGCCAAGAGTTGATGACCTTCATTCGATTCATAAATCGGGGTATAAAGCTGTTTTCGCACAGCATCCGTATATTGTTGAATAACAACAGCAGGAAT
>JAJYAX010000356.1 GCA_021779275.1 Deltaproteobacteria bacterium
CCAGTGTCGCGCAATATTCGAACAGATAGACAAGCAGATAGCGAAACTGCAGGAGAGGCCAGGTGTCGTAATAATCCAGATATCCATACTGAGGATCAAAGAGATAGAGCTTCCATTCGTAATTGACCATGGAAAAAGAGTAGCCATCCCGTGACAGAATAAGCCGGGCAAGTTCATCGACGCTGATCCATCTGCCGGGCTGGAGGTCTTCCAGCAGCATATTGAGCATCGGCCGCCGCTTGGCCGGACTGGTCATGGTGCGTCCGCCGCCCGACTGCTGACCCTTGATGGCCGTGACCCGGGAAAATTCGTCGATGAGGGCGGTCTTTTCCCATTTCTTCCAGGCGGCCTTGATGCCGCCGGCAAGATCCTTTTTCAGCGCCTTCAGGCCGGCCGGGGTCAGGGCCAGACTGCCTCCGTCCGACCTTGCCAGACCGCCGCCCTGCAGCAGAAGGGGCCAGGCAAAGGCCTGCATGGGGCCAATCTCGTCGTCATTATACCAGTCCCCTCCAGAGAGCAGCTCGCCGATCATTTTGACGGTTGCAGCGGTGGCCCGTCCGGTCTTGGCGCTGACCCGGACCTTTTTCCCGGCCACCTGGGCCAGGATCATGGCCGCATTGGCCAAGGCCGCTTGGGCGGTCTCCCGGACCTGGCATTCCTCGCCGGGTCCGGTCTCGGCATAGCGGATCTGATCTTCCAGAGGGGCGGGGACGAAATCCCGCAGTGTCTGTAAGAGATCAGCCGGGATCCGTCCGCCTATTATAAAGAGGGACAGCAGGTCCCCCGTCCCCTGTCTGCTCCCCTTCTTGGCCTCAGCCCAGGGAGAGGCCGCGTATCTGGCCATAAACATCCGGCGCTCAAACCTGCCTCCCCATGTGTGCACCGCCTCCGACACGGCCAGTTGCGCCAGCGGCGAGAGCCTGGCGAAGATTGCCTTCGGCTCCTTGAACAGTGCGGTAACGACGGCCTTGATGCGCTCAGGCTTTTTCTCCGGAATCTCGAAACAGACCAGGGCCGCCAGTTTCTTCAGATCATCCGTTCTGTAATGGGCATCTAGCGCCTCGGCAAGCGATGGGTGCGTTTGTATGGTATGTGTCATTTTTAACCTGTGCAATATCTTTGGTTTTCGGGTACGTTTTCCTTTGTTCGCATGCGTAAGTCTTTGCGAATCAGGCTATTATTGCCGGTCTTGCGGGAAACTGCAAGCCCGGCGTCTCCTGCCATGCCGGTCCTTGATTTTTTATCGGCTGGTACAGCCGGGCTGCATTATTTAGTGTGTTAGGATGAAAGAAGACGATACCCTTTTACGGATCGCAGAATATCAGGCTCTGGCCCCGACCGGCAAGGCCCTTCTGCAGTTGCTGGCCGTAACCGTTGATGCCTGCCGTCTCGACGTGGTGGCGCGTTGCCTGTATGACCTGAGATGGGTCGATGATCAGGGCCGGCAGATAAGCATGACAGGCCTCCAGCCCCTTCTGGCTGAGCTGACCGGAAAGGGCCTGCTGCTGAAATCGGCGCGAGGCCTCTCCTGCCCGGAGTCGGTCCGCCGCCGCGCCTTCCACGATATGCTGACCGAGGAGAGCTTCGCCGGTATGGTCAAGGTGCTGGGAAAATATCTGCACTATCCCGCCGCACCTCTTCCTCCTCACCTTCCCAAGAATTATCAGCAGCTCCTGGGCGATTTTCAGAGGGCGCTCTTCTATCACGGCTCCCTGGCTGCGGTCCATGACCTTGCCTATAACCAGGCCTTTGTCTCTTTCCACGATGATTATTACCGGAACAATCCCTTTCTTACCGTCCTCAATCGTCCGTTTTCGTCTGAGATCATCGAGAAAATCAATCCCGATATCAGGCTTGAGGTCTTGACGGATCTGGTGAATGCGGCGGACAGCTGCCTGGATCCCGCCGATGATATCATCGCTTATATCAACGGCGCCTATTCCCCGGAGAGCCGGGATAAGGTGGCCGTCCTGCAGCTCATCCATCACTCCCTGCTCATCGGCGACACCGCCGGATGCCGCCTGCAGCTGGGCAGGTTGAAGGCTGATCTGCATGGGCAGCAGCTCAGCTGGTCGGGCTGGCTGGAATTCATCTGCGGAAGATATGAGGAGGCGCTGGCCCTTTTTACCGAATCCAGCCGGCTGCTGAAAAAAATTCACGGCAAACGAAAGGTGTTTCTCCAGAGTTTTACCGGCATTTTTCATCTCCTGACCCTGCTGCAGGTTGGCGAAAACAGCGCCCTCAAACAGGCCCTGGACTTCATAGCCATCGCCAAAAAGAACAACTACCCTTCATCCCCCCTCATGGAGGTCCTGGTCCCGGTCCTGCAGGATAAACTCGGCATGGTCGTACCGGAACCCTTTGTGGCGGATCTGCAGTACTTTGAGAAGAACCCGAAGGATATCCTGTTCCTGCATCTTTTCCGCTACTGGGCCGGCAACAAAAAGAAGATCGATATTCCGCTGCTGCGGCAGACCAGGGACAGGGCGCTGGAAAACGGGTATATCTGGCTGGCGGCCGAATTTTCCGCCTTGCTGGCGGCCCTCGGCCAGGACGAAACGGCCAACCGGGAGACAGCGGCCAGGCTCCATGCCGCCTGCATGACCACAAGCTGTCTGGATATTGTCAGGCCGCAGCCGCAATGGGAAAAGATCCTGAACGCCCTGCTGCATATCAGCAATACGGATAAGGGCGCCCAGGCGGGACAGGGGGCGGAACAGCGGCTGATCTGGCTGTTTGGCTATAATGAAACATACGGTTTCTGCCATATCCTGCCGCGACTCCAGAAGACCACCGCCAAGGGCGCCTGGAGCAAGGGGCGGCCCGCGGCCCTGAAAACCCTCAAGAGTGTGCATCACGATATGCCCGGTCTGACCGAGCAGGATCATCGCGTCTGTCAGGCCATCAAGGAGGAGACCTACCACTCCGGCTGGGGATACGGAAAGACCGAATATGTCCTTGATCCGGACCTGGCCCTGCCGGCTCTGGTGGGGCATCCTCTCCTTTTTCTCGAGGATGCCCCCGAGGTCAACGTGGAATTGGTTGCGGCTGAGCCGGAGGTGTACATCAGGGAAGAAAAAGGCCGGCTGAGGCTTTCCATAACCCCCTCTCTTACCGCGGCCGTCGGCAGCGGCAAGCTGCAGATCGTCCGGGATACGCCCACCCGTTTCAAGATCATCCGTTTCCGACCGGAACATCAGCAGGTCATCA
>JAJYAX010000357.1 GCA_021779275.1 Deltaproteobacteria bacterium
TCGAGCGGGACAAGGAAAAGGCCGCGTCCTGCATCGCCAGGGGCTTAAGCGTCCTGCAGGGTGATCTGAACACCGAGGTCGAGGACTATCCCGACCACAGTTTCGACTATGTGATCCTCAGCCAGACGCTGCAGCAGGTCCTGGAGCCGGCCGTCCTACTCCGGTCCCTATCCAGGATAGGCAAACAGGTCATTGTCAGTTTTCCGAACTTCAGCCACTACACCATCCGGCTGCAGCTCCTGCTGAAGGGGATCGCCCCGAGAAACGAACAGCTGCCCTACTCCTGGTACGACACCCCGAATATCCGGGTCATAACCCTTGCCGACTTCCGTAAATTCGCAGGCGAGGTCGGCTATACCATCGTCAGGGAGGTCGCCATCAACACCGACCACCATGACAGGCAGGGGCATATCGTCCGCTGGTTCACCAATCTGCGGGCCTGTTATGGGATCTTTGCCATCGAAAAACACTCAAATCCAACCCTGGAGAACAACCATGTCCACCATACAGACCGGAAAAGTCTGCATTAACGCCCTCACCTCCATCTGTGAGAATGAGGATCATACGAAAAATCACCAGCATACCAGGCTGCCGCCGGTGGTAAAGAGTCTCGTCGCCAACTGGAGCGCCAACGACTGTTTCGAACATATCAGCCCGGTGGCCCTGCCCTCCAATACCGTGATTATCGACATCATCCACCAGGCACGCTCCATCCTCTTTCCCGGCTACTTCAGCAGTGTCAAGCTGCACCAGAACAATCTGGAATACTTCATCGGCCAGGAGACCACCGATCTCTACGATAAACTGACCGAGCAGATCATGATGGCCATCCGCCACGACTGCAAGCGCATGCTGCAGCCCTGCACCAACTGCGATGAGCGCAGTCACCGGCTGGCCCTGGCCTTTATCGAGACCCTGCCACAGATCACCGCCACGCTTGCCACCGATATCCGGGCCGCCCTGGCCGGCGACCCGGCCACCCAGAGCCCCGACGAGGTCATTTTCTGCTACCCGGGACTGCTGGCCATCTCGATCTACCGGATCGCCCATGAACTCTATCTGCTGAAGGTGCCGATCATTCCCCGGATCATGACCGAATACGCCCACAGCCTGACCGGCATCGATATCCATCCGGGCGCGACCATCGGCCAGGGCTTTTTCATCGACCACGGCACCGGCGTCGTCATCGGCGAGACGACCGTCATCGGCAGGGATGTCCGCCTCTACCAAGGCGTCACCCTGGGAGCGCTGTCCCTGCCGCGCGACGCAGGCATCAAGATGCGCAACAAAAAACGCCATCCGACCATTGAGGACAACGTCATCATCTACGCCAACACCACCATCCTGGGAGGCGAGACCGTCATCGGCGAGGGCTCGATCATCGGCGGCAACATCTGGCTGACGGAAAGCGTCCAGGCCGGCACCAAGGTCATGATGAAACGGCCGGAACTGATCTTTACCTGAGCTCTATCTAAAAATTCGACGCAATGAGGCACACATATGACTGATTTCATAACCGCAACCATAGGCAACACCCCGCTGCTCAGTCTCACGAACCTGGCCGCCTCCCTCGGGGGCATCGTCCTAGCCAAACAGGAGTCCCGAAACCCCATGGGCTCCGTCAAGGACCGTATCGCCCTGGCCATGATCGAGGCCGGGGAAAAAGACGGCCGCATCACCAAAAAGACCACCATCATCGAGCCGACCAGCGGCAATACCGGCATCGGCCTGGCCTTTATCTGCGCGGCACGGGGCCTGCGCCTGATCCTGACCATGCCGGAGAGCATGAGCATGGAGCGGCGCAAACTCCTGAAACACCTGGGCGCCGAGCTGGTCCTGACGCCTGCCGCGGGCGGCATGAAAGGTGCCATAGCCGCCGCCGAAGAGCTGGTCCGCACCACGGCCGACAGCTTCATGCCCAATCAGTTCACCAACCCGGCCAACCCGGAGGTTCACCGCCGGACCACGGCCGAGGAGATCTGGCAGGCCACGGGAGGGGTGATCGACATCTTCGTGGCCGGGGTCGGCACCGGCGGCACCATCACCGGGGTCGCGGAGGTCTTGAAGAAAAGACGGCCGGGCCTGCGGTCGGTGGCGGTCGAACCGGCCGATTCACCGGTCCTGTCGGGCGGCAAACCCGGGCCCCATAAGATCCAGGGGATAGGGGCGGGCTTCGTGCCCGAGATCCTGAACCGGGACATTATTGACGAGGTCATGCAGGTCACCAACGACGATGCCTTTGTAACGGCGCGCAGACTGGCGGTGGCCGAGGGTATCCTCTGCGGGATATCCTCCGGGGCGGCGGCCTGGGCGGCCCTGGAACTGGCCGGACGACCGGAGAACAAAGGGCTGACCATTGTCACCATCCTGCCGGACACCGGGGAGAGATATCTGAGCACGGATCTCGTGCAGATCTGATACGCGGCCAAGCAAAGGACAGGGGGAGAGGGAAATTGTCTCTGCCCTTATCCTTTCCGGGGTTCAAAGGCGCGCATGGCCGACAAGAAATCCGGCAGATCCCGGATCAGACGGAGCAGGCTGTACCGATGCTCCCAGATCCGGCCCCGGAATCGTTTTCGCCAGGCCGGATCTGAATAGAACCGTTTTACGTGGTTGTTATAAAACTGGTCCAGCATTTCCCACGACTCGATTCCCTTCGGCAGGAAGACAAAGTTCAGGCAATTCATCCTTCGCCAGTCTTCCCGCACCTGACCGTGGGCAAAGATATTCCGCCAGACGGGCGCGCCATGAAAGGGTGTGAACTTGGCCATATTCATATCGTCAAGCCCGAGAGACATGACGAAGTCGCTGGTTTTCCGTATTGACTCCGCCGTCTCGCCGGGCAGCCCCATCATGAAGAGTCCCTTGACCCGCAGGCCTGCCGCATGTATCCGGGCCACCGTCTTCCGGACCTCGTCCAGATAGACGCCCGGCTTGTGGACTTCGAGAAGGGCCGGTTCGCCGCTTTCTATCCCCAGGGAGACCATCAGACAACCGGCGGCCTTCAAGGTCCCGAGCAGCGCGTCATCGGCATGTCCCACCCGGACGGCGCAGTTGAACCGGACCCCCAGCGGTTTTTGCATGAGCAGATCGCACAGAGACTCAATCCGCTCCCGGTGCAGGGTGAAGAGATCGTCATAGATATTGATGTGCCGCACCCCGAAACGAGACCGCAGGTACCTCATGTGCTCGTAGATATAGTGCGGCGAA
>JAJYAX010000358.1 GCA_021779275.1 Deltaproteobacteria bacterium
ACGGGGGCTTCTCTTTCCTGCTCAGCCGTCGACCACTTTGATCCCCTCAAGTTTCCAGGCATCGGACCCGCTGGGGCGCGCCCATGTCCACTCTTCCTCAAATTTCACCGGCGTGGTCATAGAGCCTTCGATCAGGTTGCCGGTCTTGTCATCAACCGTATAGTCAAGCAGGTTGGCGGAAAAAAGCACCGTCGCAAAGTCCTCCCTGCCGTCGCTCCCCGCATCGACCAGCTCGACCCTGCGGATGGCGATGCTCTCCAGTTTGTTGATCCGCCCCTGGGCGCGCATCTCGGCAAACTTCGCCTCATAGTCCCGGGCCAGTTGCTCGCCCAGAAGATGCCTGTAGGACTGGAGGTCCCGGCGCATCCAGCCGGCCTGCACCTGAAAGAACACGTCGGAGGCAATCTCGGTGAAATACTTCGGATCGAAATCAGGGTCCACCCGCCGGATATCGGCAAACCCCTGCTCAATCCCTCCGAAGGGACCCGGAGGAGGAGGCGGGGGAGGCGGACCGGAACTGCCGAACATGGACGAACCGAAGTTTCCCTGATTTGAAAACGGCCCTCCACCGCCCGGCGGCCTGTTTGAAAACTTTTTATACAGAAAATAGGCGATCCCGGCGAGGATCAAAATCGGCAGAATCCCCATGCCGCCGCCATGCCCTCCGAACATGGAACCGAACAGCATCCCCCCCAGCGCACCACCCAGAAGACCACCGGCGAGCCCGCGGGAAAAACCGCCGGATTGGTTGTTCAATGGAGCCTGGTAGGGAGAGGGACTGGGCGACTGCCGGGGGGTCGACCGGCTGAACGACCTGCCCCCTGAACCGGTACGGGCATCGGCGTTCTGAGCCGACAGGCCCGATTCGAGCAGCAAACAGGCCAGAAAAACAATGAGAAACGGTGTAAACTTTCTGAGAACAAGAGTCATAGTCATTTTTAATCAGGTTAAAGTTTTTCCGGGAGGCGCAAAACGGGCATCCCAGGTTACACACTGCTTAACTGGTAGAGACACTAGCAACTCCGGACACACTTGTCATGCAAAAATTTTCATATCTCTTCAGAGACAAGCCGGCTCTCAAAAATCCGGGTTTATTTTGAGCCATTTTTGAGCCATATTTGACAGACCCTTTCTCTTCATTACACACTTTTTATAAAACATTTGCGGAATGAGGCATCGGATGAAAATGATGATTGGCAAGGCGCTGAGCGGCCTGAGAACCGCCTCCGCTCCGGAGATGAAAAAGGCCTTGCCTCTACCCGGCGCAACAAAGAAGAGCGGAACCGCCACCTTGATTCTGCCGACCCTTGCGGCGGTCAGCAGTGAGGGATGGTGTCCCTGCGCCTGGCCTGCACCGGGCCAGAAAGAGAGCTTGTCCAAGGTCTCCTCTGTTGTTCTGGTCAAACACGGCGATAAGAGGTATGTTGCCGGAAGTGGTATGTATGATGTCCTCGCAGCCGGTACAGCAAGAAAATTCCAGGGTGATGCGATCTACTCAGGTAAATAAGATAACTTTTTCTCTTTTTTCAGGCGCTATCCGTCCGGACTTCCATGCTCTTGATCCATCCACCCGCAGCCAAGGTCTGCGAGCCGCCTGCAGGCCTTGCCCATCTCGCCGGGACCCTGCGCGCCCATGGCGTCTCCTGCACGGTTTTTGACGCCAATCTGGAAGGCCTGCTTTTTCTGATGACGACAGCCAGGCCCGCGGGTGATCCCTGGAGCAGAAGGGCCTGCCGCACTATGGCCGCAAATCTTGCCGGGCTCCGCTCCCCGCAGCTCTATACCAATCCCGCCCGCTATCAGCGGGCGGTGGCTGATCTCAATCACCTGCTGGAGATCGCCGGACGACGGCACAGGCTGGCTGTAAATCTGGCCAACTACCAGGATGAAATGCTCTCTCCGCTCAAGAGCGGCGACCTGCTCCAGGCGGCCAGGCAGCCCCAGGGCAATATCTTCTTTCCGTGGTTCTCGTCCCGGCTCTCCGAGATTCTGGCGGAAAAGTCGCCGGCCTTCGTTGGGTTTTCCCTGACCTATCTGAGCCAGGCCATGACCACCTTTGCCATGATCGGCTATATCAAAGAACAGTATCCTGGTCTTCCGGTAATCCTGGGCGGCAGCCTGCTGACCTCCTGGATGCGCAACCCTGCCTGGAGAGATCCCTTTGCCGGATATGTCGATCATCTCGTCGCTGGGCAGGGCGAGCTGCCTCTCCTGTCACTGCTCGGCATTCAAGACCGTGGCCACCGACGCCCCGACTACAGCGGCCTGCCGCGCGATGCCTATCTGGCGCCGGGTTTCATTCTTCCCTATGCCGCCTCAGCCGGCTGCTCGTGGAGAAAGTGCTCCTTCTGCCCCGAGACTGCGGAGGAAAGCCCCTATTTCGCTCTCTCAGTCGAAACGGCACTGGAAGATATCCGCTGGCTTGCCGCTGAGACCTCACCCGTTCTACTTCATTTTCTGGATAACGCCCTCAGCCCGGCCATGATGCGGGCCATGATCGGGGCCAACCTGAATATACCCTGGTATGGCTTTGCCAGAATCACTCCCGCCCTGACCGACCTGGATTTCTGCCGGGGCCTGCGCCGGTCCGGCTGCAGAATGCTTAAACTGGGAATCGAATCAGGTGACCAGGCTGTTCTTGATACCATGGGCAAGGGCATTGACCTGGATATGGTCTCCAGGGCGCTGACGGCCCTGAAGGCTGCCGGGATTGCCGCTTATGTCTATCTGCTCTTCGGCACCCCGGCGGAGTCCCTTGCCGAGGCCAGAAAGACCCTGGACTTCGTCGTTCGGCATCGCACGGCCATCACCTTCCTGAACCTGGCCGTCTTCAACATGCCCATCTGCAGCAGCGAAGCCGCCAGCCTGCAGACCGGGGGATTTTACGAGGGGGATCTTTCCCTCTACACCAATTTTATCCACCCGCTTGGATGGGACAGGAAGGAGGTCCGCAGATTCCTGGATCAGGAATTCCGCCGTCATCCGCAGGTCACCCCCATCCTCAGGAGGGATCCGCCGCTCTTTACCTCCAACCATGCCCCTTTCTTCTGCTGAGGGATCGCCCGGACCAGTGATGGACTCGAGAAAACCCCACCGGCTTTACTGACCGAAACGCGTGCCCCGCAGGGCGTTTTAACTAACGATAAAGCGGGAGGATCATATCAGCTGGACGTGTCGGGTAATCAATCGACACGTAGTACCACGGAAGA
>JAJYAX010000359.1 GCA_021779275.1 Deltaproteobacteria bacterium
CATACCAGGTGCCGTCCGCGCCCACCTTGAATTTCGATTCCATATCCGGAACCTGTTTGATACAGACCAGTATATTCATTGGTATCCTCCTGTTTAGTGTAGTTCGCTCGTACGTTGTTACGCCTCAATTCTCGCAGCCAGGATCTCGGCGATATCCCGGGGCTTCAGTTTATCCTCAAGCTCCGCTCCTTTCACCCCGTCCTCAAACATGGTCAGGCAGAACGGACAGTTGGAGACCAGGACATCGGCCCTGGTCTCGGCGGCCATCCGCACCCGCTTGATATTGATCCGGCTCCCCAGCTTCTCCTCGGCCATGATCCGGCCGCCGCCGGCGCTGCAGCAGAAGGACTGGTCATGGCTCTTTGCCATCTCGGTGACCTTGGCGCCCGCGGCCAGAAGCAGCGAGCGGGGGGCGGTGTAGATGTTGTTATGGCGGCCCAGATAGCAGGAGTCATGGTAGGTGCAGGAGAGGCCTTCGGCCTTGATCCGCAATCTGCCCGAGGCTATCAGCTCCTCCAAAAAGACCACATAGGAGACCACCTCGGTCTCAAGTCCCAGGTCCCGGTAGTCCTTGGCCAGGGTGTTGTAGCAATGCGGGCAGGTGGTGACGATCTTCTTGACGTTGTAGCCCTTGATCGTCTCGATATTCTCGGCGGCCAGGGTCTGGTAGAGGTACTCGTTGCCCATCTTCCGCATGGGCTCGCCGCAGCATTTCTCCTCCTTGCCCAGGATCCCAACCTTGACGCCCGCGGCCTGGCAGAGCTTGATGAAATCGCTTGCCACTTTGATATTGCGTCTGTCAAAGGAGGCGTAGCAGCCGACAAAGTAGAGGATATCCACCTCCGGGTCCTCGGAGACTGTTTTGACGCCGAGCTTTTCGGCCCAGTCTCCCCGGGAGGCATAGCCTATGCCGAGGGGGTTGCCGTTGACCTCGGTCTGCTCCATGGCGGTCATCACTTCTTCACCCGGGAACTCCCCTTCCATCAGCACCAGGTTCCGGCGCATCTCAATGATCTTGTTCACATGCTCGATGCCCGCCGGGCAGATATCCTGGCAGGCCCGGCAGGTGGTGCAGGCCCAGAGGGCGTCGCGGCCCACGGTCTCGATCAGGCCCGCCGTCGGATTGGTGAAGGCGATCTCGCCGATCTGGTTTACCACCTGCATCGGCGACAGCGGCTTGTCGGTGTTCCAGGCCGGGCATCGGTCCTGGCAGCGTTTGCATTTGGTGCAGGCGTCGGCATCGAAGATATCCTTCCAGGTCAGATCGGTAAGCCGGGCCGCCCCGAAGCTCTCCGCCTCCTCGTTTTCCATATCCATGGTGGTCAGCTTGCCTGTCGGCCCCCGGTCGGCAAAGAAGATATTGACACTGGTGGTGAAGATATGCCGGAATTTGGTGAAGGGGATGGAGACGATAAAGCCCACCGCAAGCAGCAGGTGGAACCACCAGGTGCCGGCGTGTAGCGCCCGCAGGCCGTCCTCGCCCAGGCCGGCCATGGCCTTGGCGAAGACCAGGCCCACCGGCGACCAGTACGAGAGCGGGGTGCCAAGCTCGGTCACCGCCATACGCGCCCCTTCGATCACAAAGCCGGTAAAGAGGATGATGAAGAGCAGCCCGTGCATGATCGCGTCGTCTAAAGAAGTCTCCAGGCCTTTGGGGGCAAAGACATAGCGGCGGACGGCCATGGCCCCCATCATCACGATGGCGGCCAGTCCCGCGATATCCAGGGTCACCGAGAAGAGTTTATAGAAGGTCCCCTTCAGAAACTTGATCCCGAAGAGCAGGTCGGTGAAGTCCGCCTGGCCCATGATCAGCAGCGTGCCGATAAACAACAGCGCAAAGCCCCAGAAGAATACCCCGTGGGCCAGCCCCGGCCACCGCACCCGGATCACCTTGCCCTGCAGCAGGGCGGCCTTTACCGCCCCGGCAAGCCTTGCTCCGAACTGGTCGGTCCGATCCAGAGGCCTGCCTTGACGGTAGATCTTCAGGCGCTGCATAAAGCCGTAGACCAGCACCGCCATTGCCCCCAGGGCCAGCAGGTACATCGGCGTAAGCGTCGTCCACCCATGACCGATATTCCAGTATATCTCCCGGCTCGCTTCCATCTTCCCTCTCCCTTTCCTTTTGCTTTGCTGATAGTAATACGGTTTAATCTTTTCCGTAAATAAAACCATATTCCTTACGTTAAGGTCAAGTAAAAAAATAAGTCCTCGGGATACGAACTGATAAATGTCATTACTATTCCGTTTTATACGCTATTCTTTTTCTGTTGACGCCTGGAGAGAGCAGTGTTATTGTGTTGCATATATTACGTAAAGGTTAACCAGTCAAAGGGTCATTTTCATGAACAGCAAAAATACAAAATCCGTACAGATAGGCGAACTGGCAAAAAGGCTGGGGATCACGACGCGCACCATCCGCTATTATGAGGAGATCGGTCTGATGGGACCGCCGGAACGGCTTGGCGGCGGTACCCGCACCTTTAACAAAGAGGATATCCTGCGGCTGAAGTTTATCCTGAAACTTAAGGAACTGGGGATATCTCTGAAAGAAATGCAGGAACTGGCGGAACATTTCGATATTCATCAGCAGGAGTTTGATACGATCACCCCGAAGCTCATAGAAATACTGGACATGCATATCTCCAAGGTTGACGAAAAGATCGCCAATCTCTCGTCGCTGCGCAACGAGATCGTTGAGTACCGGGTCCGGATTATGGATATCCTGAATAGTAAATAACCTGACGTACCCTTTTGTCCTCCCTGTACGTTCCCTTCCCGAAAATTGATCGCCCCGCCTGAATCGACACATCCAGGCGGATGATGGTCATTGCCCCTCGGCCTCCTCTTCGTCTGCAGCAAATCCCGCCCCGCCATTTTTCCATATCAAAATCACTATTTTTCGTGTATATTACAATGACTTAGTGTTACTTTATGCAACAGTCGCTCAGGCGGCGCCCCCTGACCTCCATTATTCTGCAGAGGCTAGTGTTATGAATTATATCGTCAAGGATCTGATGGTGCCTATTTCGGAATATGCCACTATTCCGGAAGGTTCCTCTCTTTTTAAGGCCGTTATCGCCTTGGAGAACGCCAAACAGGAGCTTTCCGGAGCCATCTATCCCCACTGGATGGTGCTGATCATGGGCAAGAACAAAAAGGTGCTGGGCAAACTCAGCCAGCTTGATATCCTGAGAGCCCTCTCACCCCG
>JAJYAX010000360.1 GCA_021779275.1 Deltaproteobacteria bacterium
TTCTTGTTATCACAGTTCATAAAGAGCGAGGTCAAAAGGCTGATGAGCAGGTAAACAACCATGATCAATGCCACCCCTTCAATGGCCTGCCCCGTCTGATTGATGGTGGTATTGGCCACCGCGACAAAATCCGGGTAGCCGATGGCAATGGCCAGCGAACTGTTCTTGAGCAGGTTCAGCATCTGACTGGTAAGCGGCGGAATAATGATCCGCAGGGCCTGGGGGAGAATGACCAGCGTCAGGACCCGGCCGGGTTTCAGTCCCAGGCTCATGGCCGCCTCAGTCTGGCCTTTGGAAATGGCCCGGATGCCGCTCCGGACTATCTCGGCGACAAAGGCCGAAGTATAAAGAACCAGCCCCAGCAGGAGCGCCCCGAATTCCGGACTGAAGGTTACGCCCCCCTCAAAATTAAAGCCGGACAGATGCGGGACATTCATCTGCGTAGGCGCGCCGCCCAGGGCCCAGACAATCACCGGCAAAACCAGCGCCAGCCCCAGGGCGCTCCAGCCTGCAGGAAAGATCTGACCTGTCCGTTCCTGTCTGAGACGGGCCCATCTTCGCAGGATATACCCCGCCAGCAAGGCTACGGCAAAGGCTATCCCAACCCAGAGATAGACAGGATGATAGGCGGGCAGGGGGTAATAAAAACCACGGTTGTTAAAATAGACACCGGGGAGTGGATGAAGCGAGTTACGCGGCAAAGGCAGGTTGGAATGGAAGAGGGAATACCAGAAAAACAGCTGCAACAGCACGGGAATGTTCTGCAGCACTTCAATGTAAACAGCCGCTGCTCTGGAGACCAGCCAGTTTGTCGAGAGACGGGCCACACCGACTATAACTCCCAGCAGGATCGTCAGAACGATACCCAGGAAAGAGACCTTCAGAGTATTCAGCAGCCCGACCGTCAGGGCGCGGGCATAGGTGTCCGCCGCGGTATAGGCAATGACCGGTTCGCCGATCTCAAATCCGGCCTCCCGGTGAATAAAACCAAAGCCCGTCCGAATGGACTGCCGGGCGAGATTGGTCTGGGCATTATAAAAGAGATAATAGCCAACCATGAAGACCAGGGCAAGAGCTGCTCCCTGGTAGAAAACGGCGAGCTTATCCGGGTCACGCCAGAAAGGGATCCCCTCTGCCGTATTCTTTTCTGTAACTTCAGCTTGCCCTCCCGACACGTTCTCCCCCGGGCTGAATGAAAAAGACCCAGACAAGGGATCTTCACCAAAAAAGGTCAGGCCCCTTGTCAATCGACTTACTTATTTTCAGATTATTTAAATGGCGGAGAATACATCAGACCGCCGTCTTTCCACTGGGCGTTCAGGCCACGTTTGAGGCCAAGCTTGGTGTGAATACCCACATTCCGCTCAAAGACCTCCCCATAGTTCCCGACGTATTTGACGATATTATAGGCAAATTTCTCGTCAAGCCCCAAGGCCTTGCCGTTTCCGGGGGTGACTCCCAGAAAGCGTTGGATATTGGGATCGCTGCTCTTCAACATCTCATCGACATTCTGGGAGGTGATCCCTAGGTCTTCGGCGTCAATCATCGCCAGGACACAGAAATCGACGATATCCCGCCATTGATCATCGCCATGACGCACGACGGGAGCCAGGGGCTCCTTGGAGATAATCTCCGGCAAAAGCACATAATCGGAGGGATTGGGAGCAGTAGCCCTGATACCTGCCAGCTGCGAGGCATCCGAGGTCAGGACGTCACAACGCCCCGAAAAAAAGGCCTGATAGAGTTCGGTGTTCTGCTCTATGACCACCGGTTTCATGGTCATCTTGTTGGCCCGGAAATAGTCGGCGGCATTTTGTTCGGTGGTCGTTCCGGGAAGGACGCAGACACTGGCGCCATTAAGTTCCTTGGCGCTTTTTACCCCCATTTTTTTCGGAACCAGAAAGCCCTGGCCGTCATAATAATTGACGGCGACAAAGTTCAGGCCCAGTTCCGTTTCCCGGGTAAGCGTCCGGGTGGCATTCCGGCACAGGACATCGATTTCTTTTGACTGCAGGGCGGTAAAGCGTGTCTGGGTGGTCAAGGTCACGAATTTCACCTTGTCGGGGGTCCCGAATATTCCGGTGGCGACAGCCCGGGCCGTATCCACATCCAGGCCGCCCCAGACCCCTTTTTCATCCGGCATGCCAAAACCGAACAGCCCCCCGTTGACCCCCACCTGCAGATATCCCCGGGCCTTTACCGCATCCAATGTCTCGCCTGCCCTGGCTGCCGGCACCATGAATATCACTGCCGCCAAGACTGCCATCATCCCCGCCTGTAAGAGCTTCATCTGATTCTCCTCCTTGTGACGTTAGGGTTAAATATTTGTCAAAAACCGGACTCCGTACAAAATATTGGACCTTTGATGCCTCACGGAATGGATCTGGAAGCTAAAGTTTTTGAGGCTGACCGGAGGCTAGCATATTCACCTCCCGTTTTCAATATCTTTCATGGAGGGTATGATCTAAAGAAAACCAGCCTGTTCCGGTAGCTTGCTCCTTTCCACCCCCCTGTCCAATCATGTCAACCGTGGCCCAGGTACTTGAACACCAGTGTCAGAAAGAGAAGGACAAAGACCAGAATAAGAATGGCTTTGATAAAACCCTGTCCTTTTCTGATGGCGAGCGTACTGCCGAGATAGCCGCCCAGAATATTGGCAAGGGTGATCGGTATGCCGATGCTGTAGAGAACCTTCCCGGCAAAAACAAAGGTCACGAAAGAACCGACGTTGGACGCCAGATTAAAGACCTTGGAGATGGCGGAGGCATTGATCAGATGCAGTCCCAGAAAGGCATAGAATCCGAAGATCAGAAAGGTCCCGGTGCCGGGACCGAAAAATCCGTCGTAAAATCCGATCACCAGACAGAGCAAGGGGACATGCAGGTACATATGCACGGCTGAAAATTCGGTCTCGGAGGTCTTAACCAGTTTTTTCGGTAAAAAGGTCAGGATCGCCGGAACAGGCAGCAGGAAGACGATTATTTTGGCGGCCGTGGCCTGATCGAAATGCAGGATGGCCCGGGTGCCGAGGACGGAGCCGGCCAGGGAAAACCCCACGCCGACCAGTGCAATCTTCCAGATGACCTTCCGGCTGCGCACGAAATTCATCAGCGCGGTCATCGTCCCGAGCATGCCGGCAAACTTATTGGTCCCCAGGGCCATCTGCGGCGGGATGCCGGCCACAAGCAGGGACGGCATCAGGATAAGT
>JAJYAX010000361.1 GCA_021779275.1 Deltaproteobacteria bacterium
CACTCCGTTCTCGTGGTCCGCCAGATTCTTAAGTCCGCCCAAATGCAGACCGGTACTGCCGGAATGGTGGGGCGCAATCGCCTCCTTAGGCCGGGGCGACAAAAAGAAGCCCGATGAAACAGTACGCCCCATGGCCCTGTCGACCAGGACTTTCGCCGTCTTGATAGCTCCTTCCAGGTCGTTTTCGGCAGCATCGAGCACCAGCCTGTAGGCCCGCACCACATGGGAAACATAATTGGCCGAGCGCAACCGGCCCTCGATCTTGATGGAGGCAATGCCACTCCGGCGCAGCTCCGGCACCACCTCAAGCCCGCTGAGGTCGTTCATCGAAAACAGATAGCTGCCTCCCTTCCCTGCCCCAGCCTTTCCACCTCTGCCTTGCCAGGCATAACGCCGGCGGCAGGGCTGCACGCAGCGGCCCCGCAGCCCGCTCTTGCCCCCGAGATAGGAGGAGAAGAGGCAGAGTCCCGAATACGAGAAGCACATCGCCCCCTGGACAAAGACCTCAAGCTCCACGTCAGCTGTCGCCGCTATCGCGGCAATCTCCTTCAGCGTAAGCTCCCTGGCCAGGACCACACGCCGACAGCCCATGGCGGACAGCATCCGGACGGTATCGGCATTATGGGCGAGCATCAAGGTCGAGGCATGCAGCGTCAGGGCGGGAAAGAACTCTCTGACCAGACGGATCAATCCCAGGTCCTGGACAATCACGGCGTCCGGTTTCAGCGTCTCCAGAAGCGCCAGGGTCTCAATGACCGCGGGAAGCTCCTTTTCCAGAATCAGGCTGTTGGCCGCGACATAGAGCTTTTTCCCCCGGCTATGACAGGAGCGGATCATCGCCCCGATCTCTTCCAGCCGCAGATCCCGGGCCAGATTCCTGGCATTCAAGCCAGGAGCGCCCACATAGACGGCGTCAGCCCCGGCGTCGAGTGCCGCCTGAAAATTCTCGAGGGTGCCGACGGGTGCTAAAAGCTCCATGGATTAATGCTCGATGACGACTTGATCGATCCCGCCATGCTCCGTCAGCATGACCTGGATCCTTTCGTCGGCCAATACATCCGTGCTCAGGGCAATATAATCGGGCTGGATCGGCAGCTCCCTGCCGCCCCGGTCCACCAGCACCGCAAGCTGAATGGAATGCGGACGTCCATAGTCCATCAGCGCGTCCATCGCCGCCCGGATGGTCCGTCCGGTGAAAATGACATCATCCACCAGAATCACCTCTCTCTCCTCGACGGCAAAGGGGATATCCGTTGTCTTCACTACCGGATTCTGAGAGATTATGCTCCAGTCGTCGCGGTACAGGGTGATATCCAGGCTGCCGTAGGGTACCTGGATGCCTCCCTGCTCAAAGATAATTTTCCGTATCCTGTCAGCCAGATAGACCCCGCATGTATGGATTCCGACAATGGCCAGTTGATCGATGGAGTGGTTCTTTTCAAGTATCTGGAGCGCAATCCTCTTCAAGGCAAGCTCCATATCCTGAGACGTCATGATAACGCGTTTTGCTGCTCTCACCTCTGCACCCGCTTCCAGAAAAAATCTATCCCCAGCCGATCAACCTGATTTATGGCTTCAGGAAAGGCCTCACATTCCGCCGCAAAGACCTTGGCGGCGATCTCATCGATGGAATCCTCATAGCCGAGTTCGACGCTCTTCTGGAGAATGATCGGCCCCTGATCATAGAGTTCATCGGCAAAATGCACGGTACAACCGCTGACCGTACAGCCTCGCTCTTTTACGGCCCTGTGCACCCGCGAGCCATAAAAGCCGTCGCCGCAAAAGGACGGGATCAGCGACGGGTGGATATTGATGACCGAACGGGCAAGGGCCTCGGGAGGGTCATACAGCCGCAGATATCCGGCCAGGCAGATGACATCAACCTCGTACTCCTTAAGAATCGCGTTGGTGGCCGGACTGCCGACTGCATGAAAGGCAGGATATCCATAGTCTCGGGCCTTCTTCAGCCCAAGGGCGCTTGCGACATTGGAGACGACCACCTGGACCTTGCCTGCAAGCGTACCGGCTATGATCCGTTCATGGAAATTATCCAATGTCCTGCCGCTGCCGGAGAGGAGAACCGCCATATTCAACATACCTTACGCTCCCGAAAAATAGTTGTTTGTCTTTACATCCACCGTCTCCAGCCACTGAGAGATCTTGGTGTCATAGGAAGATGTCAAGGCAAAGACCTTGGCGGCCAGAGAGAACCTGGTCGCAAGAGAGGTATTGCCCTGCTCTTTGATCTCCCCCAGGACCCGGGGGTAATCCGCCGGATCGACAATAACCGTCACATCATGAAAATTTTTCGCCGATGCCCGAAGCAGGGTCGGGCCGCCGATATCGATATTCTCAATGGCGTCGGCCAGGCTGCACTGCGGATCGGCCACGGTCTTTTCAAAGGCATAGAGATTGACGGCGACGAGATCGATATTCAGCAGACCATGCGCGGCGCATTGCCGTTGATGATCGGCATTTTCCCGCTGGTTCAGAATCCCGCCATGAATCTTCGGATGCAGGGTCTTGACCCTGCCGTCCAGCATCTCGGGGAATCCTGTAAACTCCGAGACATCCATTACCTTGATTCCTGCCTGCCTGATCGTTTTTGCCGTCCCCCCTGTGGAGAGGATCTCGATCCCAAGGTCTGCGAGTTCCTTTACAAAGCCTGCAATCCCGGATTTATCCGTCAGGCTTATCAAGGCTCTTTCGATTTTCTTCACCATGTCCTCCTCGTCTAAATAAGATCCCGAATCAATACGACATCCTATCGTTTATATTCCTACTCTTTTCGTGTGAATTCCCTGATTTTCCGTCGATCCCGTTTGCCGGGACGATGGACGGGGGCCGTTTGTCCGGCATGGATCACTTTCTTGACCGCGCTATCCTCCTCCCTCGCCTGGATGCTCTCGGCGGTCTCCTCATACAGGAGCTGGGCCTCGACTGCGGAACGGCGTTTTCCGGAAACAGCCAGCACCCGGACAATGAAGGTCACCTCACTGCGGGTGATCCTCAGTTCATCACCTGACCGGACAATCCTCGCCGACTTGACCCTCTGGCCATTGGCATGGACTTTCCCGCCGGCCACGGCCTGGGAGGCCATGGAGCGCGTCTTGAAAAACCGGGCGGCCCATAACCATTTATCAAGGCGGACTTTTTCGTCGCCGGCATCCATATCATGCTCCGCAAGGCAGTGTCTTTTGACCCGGC
>JAJYAX010000362.1 GCA_021779275.1 Deltaproteobacteria bacterium
TCAAGCACCGAAAGGCAGGGTATATATTCCCCGGCTGCCGCTTCCATTTCATCGCGATAGAGTAATTCGCCTTCTCTTCTTGCTCCGTGAAGGCAGTAAAAATCCCTGACACCATCTCTGATAAAGGCAAGAAAAGGAGCTATCCCGGTACCAGTGGCCATAAAGACTGACCTTCGCCCCAGAGATTGGTAGATGAAATATCCAGTGGCAGCTGACAGAGTAACAAACTCACCCGGCCGTACTTGAGCCAGCAACGGACTTAACCGGCCATCAGCCACATGGCGTATACATACTGTCAATTCAGCAGCATCCAACGAATTGATCAGGGTATACTCCCTGGTGATATCGTGAAGTGATAACCGAACCTTCTGACCCGGAATGAAGGAAAAACCTTCCGGGCGCTCAACGCTGAGCTCAAAGACATGTTCGGTCAGCCATCGTTGCCGGAGCACACCTGCCTGAAAAGAATCCTGCCTCATTTTCCGCTCTCTTTGTCGGTGAAAAGATGCGGCGGAAGATCAAGTCTGCCAGATAGTATCTTCCCTGCCGGCCAGATAATTGCAATAACGAGCCAAGACGAAGAGATAATCGGAAAGACGATTGATATAGGTCAACACATAACCTGCGCCCTCGTCGGTTGGGGCAATCCGCTCCAGTAAAGAGACAATGCGACGTTCGGCACGACGACAGACAGTACGGGCGACATGCGCCCAGGCTGCCGAGGCATGACCGCCGGGAAGGATGAAAACAGTAAGCTCCGGAAGGTGCGACTGCAGGTGATCCACCAGTTCCTCTATCCACAGGCTGTCGGCCTGTGCCATGGGTTGCAGATAGGCCATTGATGGGGAATCTGCTGTGGTGGCGAGCCATCCGCCGACCCGGAAGAGATCGGACTGAATCCGGGTCAATTGTATCCTCAGTGCATCCGCTTCAGGACCAGTCGGCAACGATGATGCAACGGCCCCGAGAAAGGCATTCAACTCATCCACCGCGCCATAGGCCTCAATACGATCAGCGTTTTTCTCAATTCGTTCCCCTGAAAAGAGACTGGTTTTCCCCCTATCTCCGGTGCCTGTATATATCTTCATAAAAAAACCTCAGAATATGAGGGCGGATTTCAGTCGTGCGGAGTGAAAAATACAGCATAACTTTCCGGCCCGGCATTTATCGCAATGGATGGTCCAAATCGGGCGACATAAATTTCATGGCAATCGAACGTTGATTGAAAGACCTCCTGTAATCGTTCAACAAGCCCCATGTCCCCGGAGTAAATGATGGAAAGATTTATCGCCTTGGAATTCACATCCTTTTTGATTGTTTCCATCATCGCCAGGATCATGTTCTTCTGTTTGCCTAAGAGTTTTGTCTTTATCTCCATCCTGCCTTCATTAAACTCAAGTACCGGTTTAACCCCGAGCGCCACACCAAAAAGTGACTTCAACCCCGAGATTTTTTTGTTTTTTGCCAGGTATTTCAAGGTAGGAATGGCAAGATAGGACTTCATCCGTCTCTGCACATCAGCGATACGATCCAACACCTTGTCAAAAGATTCTCCCCGTAACGTGGCCTTTGAGGCAGCTATGACCACCATCCCCAGACTCATACTGCAGAGGCCGGAATCAATCACTTTAACCCTGCATTTCCCCGAATCACCAAATTCTGCATCGACCCTGACGGCCACATTATAGGTTTCCGAGAGATGCCTGCTGCAGTGGATTATCAGTATCTCATCATAATACCGGATTAACTGTAAATATTCCAGAGCATAATCCTCATAACGTACGGCTTCGGTGGATAAAGATCGATAGTGATGAAAATATTTATAAAAATCCTCCCGACTGATATCCACGCAATCCTTATAGGTTTTACCATCCAGAATGACATTGACCGGGATCACCTTGATCCCCATCTCCTTGACTATGTCTTCCGGGATATCAGCCGTACTGTCGGTTACAATCAATCTGCGCATGGACCTCACCTCTCTTGATTTTTCTTTCCGTTTACGAAAGGAAAACATCATTTCCTCGATATGACGTCATTCTATGCTTATATTCCGAATAACTTTACTATCATAAAATATTTTCAAAATCAATACGCTAAATTACTTTTTACGTTAAAGTCAATCAATGACTGCTTTCTCAGGTTATGAAATGATCGATTCGATTCTTTAACAATTGGAGAAGTGCTTGACAGAAAATATATATCAAGTGTATTCTTTGCAGTGATGGACTCCTGCCCCTGCCGGATTATTACTATCCGGTGCCCGGCACCCAACTTCTTACATCTTTAACAATTTTCTCAAAACACGGCAAAGCTCTCCATCGTATTCCCTTTGATTTACTCGATGTTTTTCGGAACATCAATGAGCATCCATCAAAGGAAGCATTGGGGAAATTCCGTTCGTCGGGGAGCGAGTCAACGGAGTCGTATCCTTCTCATGACTGACAAATTTTCTTATTCTACAACCGGAGGAATTCTCATGACATCTCTAAAAGGAACAAAAACAGAGCAGAATCTCTTGAAGGCATTTGCAGGTGAATCACAGGCCAGAAATCGCTACACCTACTTTGCCTCTATGGCGAAAAAAGAAGGCTATGAACAAATTTCAGCCATTTTTCTGGAAACCGCCGACAACGAAAAGGAGCATGCCAAACGCTTTTTTAAATTTCTGGAAGGAGGCAATGTGGAAATCACCGCCATGTACCCGGCAGGGAGCATCGGGACCACCCTGGAAAATTTAAAGGCCGCAGCTGCAGGAGAAAACGAGGAGCACACCATCCTCTATCCGGAATTTGCCGCGATTGCTGAAGAAGAAGGATTTCCCGAAGTCGCGACCGCATTTAAAATGATCAGCCTGGTTGAAGAGGAACATGAACATCGCTACAACAAGCTTGCGGCCAATATCAGCAAAGGGCAGGTATACAAAAAAACGACAAAAACAAGATGGAAATGTAGAAACTGCGGGTATGTCCATGAGGCGGAGGGGGCTCCGGAAATATGCCCCGCCTGCCTTCATGACCAAAAACACTTCGAGGTCAAAGAAAATAACTATTGATGCAAATAGACCGTGGTCCAACGGAGTCATAGGGAGCATCCTATGACTCCATCCTTGCGGTTTCCATCTCTCATTTCCAACATCTCGTACGCTCCTCCCCCATCCGCCCCCTCTATTTGGGGGTTTTCGGAGATCATCACTCCA
>JAJYAX010000363.1 GCA_021779275.1 Deltaproteobacteria bacterium
TCATTTTTTCAGTAATTTTACGCTAAATAGTCGTCAGGCCCGGATACTGTTCCGGTTGAACACACACTCAACAATGACAATTGAAAACGATTTACTGCAGCAGTATGAAAATCTCAGCCCCTTCGAAAAGACACTCCTGCAGTTTCTCTCGGTCGTTTATGAACCTGCGAATATCTCTCTTATCGTTACGTGCCTGCTTATTCTGGACTTGCGCAGTTCCCGGGGCAACAGGCCGACTGCAGCCAATCTCAACCACTATCTGACAAAATTTCAGCAACTGAACCTTCTCACCGATGACCGGCAATGCGCACCTGAGATTGTTGAGACACTCAGCAAGTATTCCGTTGCCGAAGGGACGTTCCCCGCCTTTGCCCGGACTATCAGAGACGAGGCGCCGGTTTCCTACTATTACGGCAAATGGTCCACCCGCTGCTGGCGGGCCATTCGTGAGTTGCGCATCGGCATCTATACCCAGCAATTTGACCTCATCGATGATGCAACCACCTTTATTAATTCCCAGTGCCACGAGATCACCCCGATCATCCCGCCCACCGTCCAGGTAACGACCAGACCCTTTAATATCAACTGGTTCCGCGGCCTGCCCACATCCTTCCAATTCTACCTGCTGGATAATGTCCTCAGGTATGCCCAGGCGAACCTGCTCTTTTTCCCCGATATTCTCCGTTTTCTGCGCGACGGCGGCGAGTTTGAAAATTTAACCATTGATGAACAGGTCCCGTTTAAACGGCTGCTCTTCAATCAACTCCTGTTGCAGGGAAACCTGGATGAGGCCGAAAAACTGATATCCAGCCACCTTGAACTTTTTTCCGGCACCGGCGCCCTGGGAACTCTCCACTTTTTACGGGGAAATCAGGCAGAGGCCATGGCGGCGTTTGCCGCCGACATTGCCTTCCTGCAAAAGATGACCGGCTCGGAGAAGGTCGCCTTTTTCGGCCCGACGGGACTTTTCTACATCCTGGCTCTGCTGCAAAAAGGACAACCTCACCAGGAAATTGCGAAAAATATCGGCATATCCCTGTCCCTCTTTGCCGGGGCGGTTGAGGAAAAGGCGTACTCATTCCTTGCCATGGTCCTTGACGGACAGCTGAAGAATACCATCCCGGAGGGAAACCTCAATCTTGGGGAAGAGGAGAGTCCACACAGCTTGACCGTCCTCCTTGCCGGTCTCTGTCAATACTGGCTGAACAGCTCGGTACAGCCTGAAGTCGAGGAAAAGATCACCTCTCTGTATGCCGCCGCTCTCCAAAACGGATACCTTTTCTTCGCCCTTATCTTTGCTGAAATCCTCAGCAAAATTTCTGAGAACAAGGATGAATACCTCCCGGTTATTGACGATCTGCGGAAAAAGACCGGCATCATTGCCTTGATTACCATCCTGGAGCCGGAGGAACCCTGGAAGCGCAGTCTCCAGGCCTTGATTCACGCCACAGCCACGCAGAATGGCCCGGCCCAGGCCATCAGGATGGCCTGGATGATCGAATATCACAAAGGGACCCTGACAATAACCCCCCGGGAGCAAAAATTGGCTCCGACCGGTGAATGGAGTAAAGGCAGGCCCATCTCTCTCGCCCGCCTGGCCTCTCCCGAGACTCTTCCCTATCTCAGCGTTCAGGATCGCAAGATCTGCCTTGCCATCGAAAAAACCCTGCATCCGGAAACCCGGAGCGCCGGTTACAGACTGAATATGGATAAGGCCCTGGTGGCGATGATCGGCCACCCGCACCTTTTTCTGTCATCCTCTCCTACCCCTCCTGTCGAGTTTATTGCCGGAGAGCCGGAACTGCTTGTCCAGGAACGGGGCAATCAGCTACATATCCGTTTCGCCCAGACGATTTCTGCCGATAATGTCACGATTTATCAGGAGACCCCGACCCGGTTTAAGGTCATTACCATTAATGACAATCATCGCAGGATAGCCCAGATTACCGGCAAAGACGGGCTGACGGTCCCCATTGAGGCCAGTGAGCAGGTCCTTACCGCCATCGGCAATATCTCATCCTTCATGACCGTCCACTCAGCCATTGCCACCGACGCCTCCATGAACAAGGATGCCAATATCAACTTCGTCGAGGCGGACCCGACTATTTATATGCATCTCCTGCCCTATGGGACCGGATTTCGCCTCGAGATGTTCGTTAAACCCTTTAAGGACGGAGTCCATTATCTCAAACCCGGTCAGGGGGTCGAAAACATCATGGCCGAGGTTGGCGGAAAGAGGCTGCAGACCCGCCGCAACCTGGCCCTGGAAGAAGAAAAGGCCCGGAATATAGAGGAACTCTGCCCGATCTTTGATCTGGCCATCGACTTTGAGCAGGAAACCGACCGGGAATGGCATCTCCTCGATCCCGATGACTGCCTTCAGGCCCTGCTGGAACTCCAGGCCATCAGTGACCAGGTGATCGTGGAATGGCCGGAAGGCGAGAGACTGACGATCTCCCACCAGGCATCGTTTAAAAATCTGAACCTGAAGATCAGGACCAACCGGCAGAACTGGTTCGCCATGAGCGGTCAGCTGGTCCTCGACCAGGAGCATGTCATCGATCTGAAGGAACTTCTGGCCAAGGTAAAATTGACCAGCGGCCGGTTTATCCAGATCGGCGAAGGCCAGTTTCTGGCGCTCACCCAGGAATTTAAAAAGCGGCTTGAAGATATCACTATCTACTCGGAGGAATTCAACGAGCAGAGCGGGGAGGAGATCCTGATCCACCCCCTGGCCGCCATCCCTCTGGAGGAACTCGCCAATCAGGCCGCAACCGTGGCGGATGCCGGCTGGAAGAATCAACTCTCCCTGATCAAGGAAATCCAGAACTTCGTTCCCGAACTGCCTTCGACCCTCCAGGCCGAGCTCCGTGACTACCAGACGGAAGGATACAACTGGCTCTCCCGCCTGGCCCAATTGGGAGTCGGCGCCTGCCTGGCCGATGACATGGGCCTCGGAAAAACCCTGCAATCACTGGCCATTATCTTGAAATACGCCACCGACGGCCCTTCCCTGGTCGTGGCCCCCACCTCAGTCTCTACAAACTGGCTGACGGAGGTGCACCGATTTACCCCGACCTTGAACATCATCTCCCTGCCGACAAAGGACCGGGAAAAAACGGTCCGCGAACTGGGACGGTTCGACCTGTTGATCACCACCTACACCCTGCTCCAGCAGGAAACCGAGCTCCTG
>JAJYAX010000364.1 GCA_021779275.1 Deltaproteobacteria bacterium
GTAAGCCCCAGACCCGATTTCTTTTTAAACTGCATCGAGACGGTCGAATCTGTTTTTTCCTTAACAGCAGAATCATAGACTGTTGCAGCGCTGTCTTCCCCGGCGCCGCCGGTTGCACCTGCAGTATCCGATGGAGACGGCTCATCCATCAATTCCTGTTTGCCGACGACTATGACATTGGAGCAGCCCCGACAGGTCAAGCGAGCAGTATCGCCTTTAATCTTGGAAGGATCGACCTTGTATTTCAAACCACATTTATCACAAGTAACCAGCATAGCCACACTCCTTGTCAACGATATGCATGTGCCTCAGCATTAACCGCTTAAAATTCTATCGAACCCCCGTTTTCCCCTCTGAAAACGACGGGCACAGTCCTGAAATCAATATCCCTTCTCTCTGATTTTACCAAGCATTGCCTGTTTAAAGGCAATGCGTTTATCTTCCCTCTGAATTTCCTGAGATAAAAAATTGATAAGTTCGGCCGTTCTCAGTGAAGGAAAATTATTTTTGTTGAACCCCAACTCTTCCAGTCCATCTTCAACAATTATCTCACCCAGCGGCCCGATGGCAATCGACATCTTCGCAATCAGAAAATCAATAAACTCCTGATCAATTATACTGACCGCTCTTTCTACCGTCTCGACCAATCTCAGATTGGTAAGTTTTGTTATTACCGGACGAATGTCCGCCAGGCTCATCCCAACCTTCTGGGCCACCTGCTCAAGCGTCATCCTCCCATCCAAGGCCATCAGGACACTCAGCATTTGTCCATCAAGAGATAACTGCCCCACTTCACCTCGAAGGATTGGCTTAAACACCATTGCCGCTACACCACCGGATGACAAATCCATTCGTATCTCCTGTTTCTGATATCAATCGTCCTGACCCCGAAACGGGACGTATCTCAGCGCCCCTTGAGGAGCAGTCCCTTCAAACAAAATCCTTCGCACTTTGTTTCAGTATCACTCTGAGTGGTAAAACATGCAATGTTTTTTTCAGAAAACATGGTAACCGAATCCGGACATATCATCCATTCTTTATTTCTTTTCCCATAACAAAAACTTAACCAAAACTCAAGCAGCAATTCAAATAGCAATTTTGAATTCATTTGTTTCTACAAACAGCAAAAACTCACTATTATGTTCTTACAATTTAACTCTCTTAAGAATTTTATTCTCGACAATACGCAATAGAGAAAATATAGTTCAACAAAATGGAGGGCCAGACACATGCTGGATGAAATCAGCCTCAAGATCCTGAAAATTCTTCAGGACAAAGCGCGTATCCCGAATATTGAGGTCTCCCGGATAATCGGCATGGCCCCATCCGCGGTTTTGGAACGTATCCGCAAACTGGAGAATCAGGGCTATATCGATGGTTATGAAATCCGCCTGAACCCCGGACGTTTCGACCAGAGCCAGGTCGCCTTTATCCGTGTTAGATCCCGTGAGGCACCGGAAAAGGCTCCCTGCCTGGGTGACGCGCTCGCCGAAATACCGGAGGTCCAAGAAGTCCACTTCGTAGCCGGTGAAGACTGCTATCTGATCAAGGCGCGGGTCTCGGATACCGCTGAACTGGGCAGGCTTCTTCGAGAAAAAATCGCGCCTCTTGCCGGTGTTCAATCAACCCGGTCCATGCCGGTCCTGGCAACTTTCAAAGAGACGTCCCGTATCCCCATTTACCGGATGATCGCACCTGACGGGCAGCCTGGCGGTTCCAGCCAATAAACAGGCTCTAACGCCCATACGATGAATAATGATGAAACTTCTCCAGCCTGCATAGCCCCTCATTCAACCTCTTCCTCACTTTCATAAGAGAACACCGCCATGCCCATGTCCCAATCTTTCAAAGACTGTCTTTTTCCGAATCTTTCTGAAATCGCCGAATATTACGGAACGCCATTCCATATTTACGATGAGGCCGGCATTCGCGAAACAGGCCGCCGCTTGCAGGCGGCATTTGCACATATTCCCGAATTTCGCGAATACTATGCCGTCAAAGCCCTGCCCAATCCTAAAATTCTGGAAATCATGAGGAGTATGGGGTTCGGCTTCGACTGCAGTTCAGTCACGGAACTGGTCCTCAGCAGAGGCGTCGGGGCCAGAGGCGATGACATCATGTTTACCTCCAACAACACCAGCCGGGAAGAATTTCTGGCGGCCGAAGCTGAGGGCGGCTGTATCCTCAATCTGGACGATATATCGCTTATTCCCAAGGTCCCCGAGATGCCGGAACTCATATCTTTCCGCTACAATCCAGGCCCGCGCCGGATCGGCAACGGCATCATCGGCAACCCGGTCGAGGCCAAATACGGGGTCAGTCACGACCAGATCGCCCTGGCCTATCGTCAGGCAAAGGCGCGAGGAGCGAGACACTTCGGCCTGCATACCATGCTCGCCTCCAACGAATTGAATTACGCCTACATGGTGCAGACGGCCAGGACGCTCCTGGAGTTGGCGGAGCAGCTCCAGGACCAGGTCGGCATCACCTTTCGTTTTATCAATATCGGCGGCGGCCTGGGTATCCCCTACGAACCTGGAGTCGCCCCTCTGGATCTCGATGCCCTGGGCCGGGAGATCACTGAACTCTTTCTTGCCTTCAACCGGCGAAACGGCTACGCCCCGGCGCTCTTTATGGAGAGCGGCCGCTACATGACCGGCCCGCACGGTGTCCTGGTGGTCAAGGCCATCAACAGAAAGGAAATCTATCGGACCTATATCGGAGTGGATGGCTGCATGAACGCCTTGATGCGTCCCGCCCTCTATAACGCCTATCATCATATAGAGGTATTGGGGAAAGGGCCTGAACAGAGATCCGAGATCGTTGATGTCGTCGGCTCCCTCTGTGAAAACAACGACAAATTCGCCATCCAGCGCCCCCTCCCTCCTCTTGAAGACAACGACATCCTGATCATTGAGGACAGCGGCGCCCATGGCCATGCCATGGGGTTCAACTACAACGGCAGGCTCCGCCCCAAAGAGCTTCTGCTCCGTGCCGACGGCTCGGTTGACCTGATCCGGCGGGCTGAGACTGCGGAGGATTACTTTGCCACCCTGGATTTTGTCCCCAGGACCCTTCATTTCTAAGAGGCCTTACAGGCCGGGCTTGACTGTTAAAAAAAGACCAGGTATGTTTTTTTTGCAGCAGAAATGAGAATAATTCACAACGGCAG
>JAJYAX010000365.1 GCA_021779275.1 Deltaproteobacteria bacterium
CCCATACCCTGACCATCACCGATACCGGCATCGGCATGACCCGGACCGAGCTTGAGGCCAATCTGGGGACCATTGCCCATTCCGGTTCCAATACCTTCCTGCATGAGCTGGCCGAGGCCGCCAAAAAGGATGTCAACCTGATAGGCCAGTTCGGGGTGGGCTTTTACGCGGCCTTTATGGCCGGCTCCAAGGTGCGGGTGCAGAGCCGTTCCTGGGACGGCAGCGAGGGGCATGAGTGGGAATCCGATGGTTCCGGTTCCTTCACGATCAAGGAGGAATCAGGTCTCCATCGCGGCACCAGGATCATCGTCGAGCTGAAGGAAGACGCCCATGACTATGCCGTCAAATGGAAGGTCGAGTCGATTATTAAACAGTACTCCGCCTTTGTCTCCTTTCCCATTAAGCTGGAGGGGGAGACGGTCAATACCGTGCAGGCCCTCTGGACCCGGAATAAGGGCGAGATTGACGAGAAGGATTATGCCGAGTTCTATAAGTTCATCGGCAATGCCATGGATGAGCCGCTCTATCGCCTCCATTTTTCGGCCGATGCGCCGCTGGCCATCAACGCCCTGCTCTTCGTGCCCAAGGAAAATTTCGAGGTCATGGGCTTCGGCCGGGTCGATCCCGGGGTCAACCTCTACTGTCAGAGGATCCTGATCGATCAGCACTCGAAGAATATCCTGCCCGAGTGGCTCCGCTTTCTCAAAGGGGTGGTCGACAGCGAAGACCTGCCGCTGAATATCTCGCGGCAGTCGCTGCAGGATAATTCCCTGGTCGCCAAGCTCCGCAAGGTGGTCACCAAACGTTTCCTGAAGTACCTGGATGAAGAGGCCGGCAAGGACTCTGCGGCCTACCTGGAGTTCTGGAAGACCTTCGGGATCTACCTGAAAGAGGGACTGACCTCCGACTATGAGTTCCAGAAGGAACTCGGCCGTCTGGTGCGTTTCGAATCGTCCAAGTCCGAGGCCGGAAAACCCATCGGGCTTGCTGAGTATGTGCTGCGCATGCGGCCCGATCAGGAGCAGATCTACTATATCAACGGACCGAGCCGGGCCGCTATCGAGGCCGGTCCCTACACCGAGATGTTCAGGAAAAACGATATCGAGATCCTGTACACCATGGAGCCCATAGACGATTTCGTCCTCAGCCATCTGGGAGAGTTTGACGGGAAGAAGCTGGTCTCGGCCGACCGGGCCGACCTGTCGATCCCGAAGGGCGGTGAGGCAGAGGCTGCGGATACGCCTGCCAAGGACTCCGCCCTTGACAAGGACGCCAAAGAGGGCCTGATCTCCTGGTTGAAGAAGACCCTGGCCGAGAAGGTGGCCGATGTGATCGAGTCCAAACGCCTGGTGGATGCCCCGGCCATGATCGTCAACCCGGACGGGTATATGACCTCGACCATGGAACGGGTGCTTGCCGCCAGCCGGTTGGAAAAGGGGGCGCTCCATGAGCGGACCAAGAAGAATCTGGAGATCAACCTGGCAAGCCCGCTCATTACCCGGCTCTCGGAGCTTGTAAAGACCGATGAGGCCTTTGCCGGAGAGGTGGCCCTGCAGATATTCGACAATGCGATGATCCAGGCCGGGCTCCTTGTTGATCCGCTGGAGATGGTGGAGAGGAACTACCGGATCTTGAACCGGGTCGTGCAGGAATAGAATATAAAAGTTGAAAAATTAAGGTCCGCAGGCTATAGAACGAATGTTCCTTTCTGTTTTTTTTATGTCTATTTTTCAGGGAGAAAAATATGCCCTCATTGCGTCGTTTATGTAGCCTGCTGCTGGTGGTTGGATTTGTGCTTACTGGCTGCAGCAATCATCATGTCCGGAATCTGGCCTCAGATGCCAGCCTGATCACCATCGGGAAATCCACCCGGAATGATGTCCTGACCTATCTCGGTGAACCGGATGCCCAGCGGATGGCCTCGGCGGATACCGAACAATGGGTCTATTTCGAAGAGGACAAGTCCATATTCCAGAAGGCCCCGATTGTCGGTAAGCAGTTCAGCCCGAACGGTTACGGGATGATCGTGATCACCTATAAGGGAGATCTCGTCACCGATTGCCAGTATACCTCTTATGACAAGGACGAGTTCGGCTGGGCCGGAAACTATCGGTGGCAGGAGAAAAAAGAGTAGAGCGTGACCGACGTCTATGCAACAATCCGCGAGCGGATGCTCCGGGAGCAGCTGCTCGCGCGCGGGATTGACGATGAAGGAACCCTGAGGGCCATGCGGGAGGTGCCGCGGCACCTCTTCGTCGACGATGCGATGTGGGGCCGGGCCTATGGTGATTATCCCCTGCCCATCGCCTCCGGACAGACCATCTCCCAGCCCTTCATCGTCGCCCTGATGACCCAGGCCCTGCGCCTTACGGGGACGGAGAGGGTCCTTGAGATCGGGACGGGATCGGGCTACCAGGCCGCGGTCCTGTCCCGTATCTGTGACAAGGTCTTTACCGTTGAGCGTATCCATACCCTGCTGGCCTCGGCCCGCAAAATCTTCGATAAACTGCGCTATTACAATATCGTCGCCAAGTTGGACGACGGGACCCTGGGCTGGCCGGAAAACGGCCCCTATGATGCCATCGTCGTCACCGCCGGCGGTCCGGTGATTCCCGCTCCTCTTATTGATCAGCTGGCGGACGGGGGCCGGTTGATCATGCCCGTCGGCGACCAGGATTCCCAGATACTTCAGCTCCTGACCAGGACAGGAGAGGTAACCGAGACCGCCAACCTGGAGTGTGTCCGTTTCGTCGACCTGATCGGCGAGCATGCCTGGCGCCGGTGACGGCCGCCTGCTTTCTGCCTGTTGTTTTTCCGCTTGTCAACCTTCCTTCCCAACTATCCCTGACCTTGAGCGGCGCCACCCTGGCCTGTGAGGTTGCAACCTGCTGCGGTTTTCTTATTGGTCCGCCCTTTCCATGGGGGCAAAGCCGCGCCGCATGGTGTTCTCGCAGATCACCCGCGGATCCATGAACTGCAGGAGATAATCGGGTCCCCCGGCCTTGGAGCCGATGCCTGACATTTTGAAGCCTCCGAACGGCTGGCGCTCGACCAGGGCGCCGGTGCAGCCCCGGTTCAGATAGAGATTGCCGACGTTAAAGGTCGCTCTGGCCTTCTCCAGGTGGCTTGGGCTCCTTGAGAAGATGGCCCCGGTCAGCCCGAAGCGGGTTC
>JAJYAX010000006.1 GCA_021779275.1 Deltaproteobacteria bacterium
CAAGAGTCCCGTGGCCGCTCCCTCGCGGCCACGGGAGCCCAACCCAGCCGCGATCTCCGACACCTACCCGGGATTCCGCCGGAAGACCGCTTGGCCCGACGCAGCCGCTTTTTCCGTTTCAGCATCAACCTGCATCAGCATTTCAATATCCCCAAGGAGTAAATGTGAATTCAACACACGTATCCGCCCTCGCGGGCGAGTTCTCGAAAATAGTCGGTTCCGACAACGTCATGACCAGCGAAAATGATCGCTATGCCTACTCCTATGACGCGGCTGTCCTTGATTCGGTCATGCCGGGGCTTGTGGTGCGGCCGACCGGCAGTGAGGCGCTGGGGCGGGTCGTGAAACTCTGCAACGACAATGGCCTGCCATTAACGGTGCGCGGCGCCGGCACCAACCTGTCCGGGGGGACCATCCCGCATTTGGGCGGCGTGGTTGTCCTGACCAACGGCCTGACCTGCATCCTGGAGATCAATGAAGAAGACCTCTATGCCGTGGTCGAGCCGGGAGTCGTGACCGCCACCTTTGCCCAAGAGGTCGCCCGGCGCGGACTCTTCTACCCCCCCGACCCCGGCAGCCAGACCGTATCGACCCTTGGCGGCAACGTCGCCGAGAATGCCGGCGGACTCCGCGGCCTCAAGTACGGCGTGACCAAGGATTATGTGATGGGCATGGAGTTCTGGGACGTGGGCGGCAACCTGGTCAAGTCCGGCTCCCGCACCGTCAAAGGGGTCACCGGCTACAATCTCCATGGCCTGATGGTCGCCTCGGAGGGGACGCTTGGCGTCTTCGACAAGATCATCCTGAAGCTGATCCCGCCGCCCCGGGAGGCCCGCTCCATGATGGCCATTTTCACTTCCATCACCGCCGCCTCGGAGACCGTGGCCGCCATCATTGCCGCCAAGATCGTCCCGGCCACCCTGGAGATGATGGACAACTTCACGATACGTACGGTGGACAATTTCCGGCATGCCGGCCTGCCGACCGATGCGGCGGCCCTGCTGCTCATCGAGGTGGACGGCCATCCCGGCCAGGTCGCCGACGAGGCGGCCCAGGTCGAGGCGATCTGCAAGCAGCATGGGGCGCGAGAGTTGAAGGTCGCCCGTGACGCCGCCGAACGCAACACCATCTGGCAGGCCCGCCGGGATGCGCTGCCGGCGCTCGCCAAGCTCAAACCCACCTGCGTGCTTGAGGACGCGACGGTGCCGCGCTCGAAGATCCCGGCCATGATCGAGGCCCTGGGAGAGATCAGCAGAAAATTCAACCTGACCATCGGCACCTTCGGGCATGCCGGCGACGGCAATCTGCATCCCACCATCCTCACCGACAAACGCGATAAAGAGGAATGGGGCCGGGTCGAAAAGGCCGTCGAGGAGATCTTTGACCGGGCCCTGGCCCTGGGCGGGACGCTGTCGGGAGAGCACGGCATCGGCCTGGCGAAGGCCAGATTTCTCGTCAAGGAGACGGGGAGGGCCGCCTTTGACTACAGCGCCCGGATGAAGGCCGCCCTTGATCCGAAGAACATCCTGAATCCCAAGAAGATGGTAGGGTGAGGAGGAAAGCCATGACGGATATTCACAAACTGGCCGAGATGTTTACAAAATTGGACGACCAACTGGTGAACTGCATGCGCTGCGGCATGTGCCAGGCCGTCTGTCCGCTCTTTAAGGAGACCGGCCGGGAAACCGATGTCACCCGGGGCAAGCTGGCCCTGCTCCAGGGCCTGACCTCCGAACTGCTGCATGATCCTGAAGGGATCAATGAGACCCTGAACCGCTGCCTGCTCTGCGGCACCTGCCAGTCCAACTGCCCGAGCGGTGTCCGGGTGATCGATATCTTCCTGGAGGCCCGGGCGATCATGACCGGCTATTTCGGCCTGTCTCCGGTAAAGAAGGCGATCTTCCGGGGCATGCTCTCCAACCCCAGGCTCTTCAACACCCTGACCTCTCTTGGTTCGAAATTTCAGGGCATCTTCACCAAGAAGGTTGATGACCTGCTGGGTTCCTCCTGCGCCCGCTTCAATGCCCCGGTGGTGGCCGACAGGCATTTCAACAGCCTGGCGACCAGACCCTTTCGCAAGATCTTCCCGCAGCTGGACAGCCCGGCAGGCAGCAGCGGCCTGCGGGTCGCCTTCTTTCCCGGCTGCGTGGTGGACAAGATGTACCCCCAGGTGGGAGAGGCGGTCGTGAAGATCCTGAAAAAGAAGGAGGTCGGGATTTTTCTGCCGGCGGGCCAGGCCTGCTGCGGCATCCCGGTGCTGACCAGCGGCGACCGACAGACCTTCGATCACCTCATCGAGATGAATCTCAAGGTCTTCGCCGGCCGGGACTTTGATTATCTGGTCACCCCCTGCGCCTCCTGCACCTCCACCATCAAGGAACTCTGGCCCCAAATGTATGGCGGCAACAGGGAGAATCTGGCGGACATCGTCGCTCTGGGGGAAAAGACCCGCGACATCACCGAGTTTCTAGCGGATCACTGCCCGGTAAGCCTACACGAACCGGCAGGCGAAGAAAACGGTTCCGTCACCTATCACGACCCTTGTCATCTCAAGAACGCGCTGGGGATAACCGCCCAGCCCCGGACCCTGCTCAAGGCCACCGGCCGGGTCTTCATCGAGATGAACGAGGCAGGAACATGCTGCGGCTGCGGCGGCAGCTTCAATGTCGCCCATTATGAACTTTCAAAGAAGATCGGCGCCCGCAAGGCCGACAATATCGTAGACTCCGGGGCAAAGACGGTGGCGACGAGCTGCCCGGCCTGCATGATGCAGATGACCGATATGCTCTCCCGGAGAGACAAGGGCATTGCCGTCAAACATGTGGTCGAGCTCTATGCCGACAGTCTGGAATGATTCGGCAAGGGATGGAAAAGACGAACAAACAGCGGAGGCATGCCCGAGGGCATGATGACAATGACAGGTGATAAAGACAGGCGGACCGACCTCTGTTCCCGATTCACGGAGAAGGCGACGGCGGTCTCCGCCGTTGTAAGACAAATAGCCACAATCAACGACGCCTTTGCCTATTGCGCCAATCTCTGCGGCACAGGGCAGGAAAAAATCATTGCAGCCCCGGGACTCGAATCGTCACACTATGACCTGCTGGCGGATCAGTGCGGCAAAAACGGGCTTACCTGCATCAACTCGGGCATGCGCGGCCATCTAAGCGGTGTCGATATCGGTTTCACCATGGCCGATATCGGGATTGCCGAGACCGGGACCCTGGTCATCAATTGCCCGGGCGAGGAGCTGCGTCTGGCCACCATGCTCTGTGAGTACCATATCTGCGTGCTGCCCTGTTCAAAGATCGTCCGGGACGCCTTTGCGGCCGATCAGCAATTGCGCACGTACATGCGCAAGGCCCCCAATTACACCGCCTTTATCACAGGCGCCAGCCGGACCGCCGATATTGAACGGGTGCTGGCTCTGGGCGTCCACGGCCCCCTTGAACTCCACATTCTTCTGCTGGAGGACTGATCATGCAGAATGCCAAAGATCTGAAAGAATACCGCTGCGAGATGCAGGAATCGCTCGACAACACCTTCCTGCGCCAGGCGCTCGACACCTTCGCCGTGGCCTACCGGGGCAGCAGGGCCAAGGCCTTTGCCGGATTCGATATCAACCGGCTGGTGGCCGATGTGGCGGCAGCCAAGGATGCGGTCCTGCCGCGGTTGGACGAACTCTTCCGGGAATTCAAGAAGAATGCCGAGGCGGCCGGGGTCACCGTCCACTTCGCCAAGGATGCCGATGAGGCCAACGCCATCATCATCCGGATCGCCCAGGAGACGGGCTCGCACAAGATCATCAAATCAAAATCCATGACCGCCGAGGAGACCCTTCTCAACCATGCCCTGGAGGACCAGGGGCTTGAGGTGACGGAGACCGATCTGGGGGAATTTATCATCCAGCTCCGGCATGAAGGACCCTCGCACATGGTCATGCCGGCCATTCATCTGTCCCGCCACCAGGTGGGCGATCTCTTCACCGATGTGACCGGGGCCAGGCAGGAGCCCGATATCGACAGGCTGGTCAAGGTGGCCAGACGGGAGCTGCGGGCCAAGTTCATCGACGCCGACATGGGGATTACCGGGGCCAATTTCGCCATCACCGAGACCGGCGCCATCGGCCTGGTGACCAACGAGGGCAATGCCCGTCTGGTCACCACCCTGCCCCGGGTGCATGTGGCCCTGCTGGGTATCGACAAGCTGGTGCCGACCCTTGAGGATGCCCTGAAGATCCTGAAGGTCCTGCCGCGCAACGCCACCGGCCAGAACATCACCTCCTATGTGACCTGGATCACGGGGGCCAATGAATGCGCCTCCGCCCCCGGCAGGAAAAAGGACATCCACTTCGTCGTCCTGGACAACGGACGCCTCGAGATGGCCAAGGACCCGCTCTTCTCCCAGGTCTTCCGCTGTGTCCGCTGCGGGGCCTGCGCCAATGTCTGCCCGGTCTACCGGCTGGTGGGCGGTCATAAGATGGGCCATATCTATATCGGGGCCATCGGCCTGATCCTGACCTATTTCTTTCACGGCCCGGACAAGGCCAAGAATCTGGTCCAGAACTGCATCAACTGCGAGGCCTGCAAGGATGTCTGCGCCGGCGGCATCGATCTGCCCCGGCTGATCAAGCAGGTGCATGTCCGCATCCAGGATACCAAGGGCCATCCCCTGCCCAGCCTGCTGCTCGGTCAAGTCCTGAAGAACCGTAAGCTCTTCCATACCCTGCTGCGCAGCGCCAAGTGGGCGCAGAAGCCGGTGGCGGGCTCCGACGGCTTCATGCGGCACCTGCCGATGATGTTTTTCAAGGAGCATGACTTCAAGGCCCTGCCGACCATAGCCGAGACACCCTTCCGCGACCGCTGGCCGGGGCTGCGAATGGAGGTGGCCAAACCCCGGGTCAAGATCGGTCTGTTCTCCGGCTGCGTGCAGGACTTTGTCTATCCCGAACAGATGGAGGCCGCCGTCCGGCTCTTTGCCGATCACCAGGTCGGCATGACGTTTCCGCTGTCCCAGTCCTGCTGCGGTCTGCCCCTGCAGATGATGGGGGAGGCCAAGACCTCCCGGGACGTGGCCCTGCAGAATATCCGGGCCTTTGCACAGGAAGATGTCGATCATATCGTCACCCTCTGCGCCTCCTGCGCCTCGCATCTGAAGCATAACTATCCGGTCCTGCTGGCCGATGACCCGAAGCTCGCGGACCAGGCCCGCGTCTTTGCGGCCAAGGTGATCGATTTCTCCTCCTTTACCCACGATATCCTGGGCTTGCAGGCCAAAGACTTTACAGGAGACGGCAGGCGGGCCACCTTCCATTCGCCCTGCCACCTCTGCCGGGGGCTGGGCGTGCACGATGCGCCCCGCGACCTGATCCGGGCGGCCGGGCTTGAGTATAAGGAGGCCGCCGAGTCGGAGGTCTGCTGCGGTTTCGGCGGCACCTTTTCAGCCAAGTTTCCGGAACTCTCCGCCGAACTCCTGAAGAAAAAGCTCGACAATGTCGAACTGACCGGGGCCGAAATCCTGCTGACCGACTGCCCGGGGTGCATCATGCAGCTCCGCGGCGGCCTGAAGAAGCGCGGATCACAGATCCTCGTCCAGCATACCGCCGAGGCCCTGGCCTGCCGGCGAAAAGACAAATAAATCCCGTTGTATCAGCTCAACTCGAGAGGATGTCCTGATGAACATGAATTTCTGGGAGAACCGTTCGTTCACGATAAAAACATTTACCCTGGTCGCCATGCTGGTATCCTTTACCGTGGCCACCGGCATCAGATACCATCTGCTGGTGCAAAAAATCAGCGATACAAGCGTCACCCAGAGTTCCGACATAATGTTGACCGGATATAAAAACGAGTTGAAGGACGTTGTCGATATGACGGCAGTGACCCTGGCCGCGGCAGTGGAGGGAATTGACGACGAAAACCAGATTCACAGTATTTTTAAACACCTGATACAAAACGCTCGCTTTTTTCCTGACAAATCCGGCTATATTTTTATCTATAAGAAAGGGGGAACGGTGTTCGTGCTCCCCCCGCAACCCGAAAAGGAAGGGAAGAATCTTATCGATTTCAAGGATCCGACCGGCAAGTTGCTGATCAGGGAACTTGATTCCGCAGCACAGGCGGGTGGCGGATTTGTCAATTATATGTGGGAGAAGCCGGATAAGGGATTACAACCCAAACTCTCCTACGCCCGCATGCTGCCGGGCAACCGGTATTGGATCGGCGCCGGCATTTATATCGACGATATACAGGAAAGGGAGTCGGCCATCCTGACCGCAACCAACCAGCTGACCTCCTCGTATCTGAGGACCCTCTATGCCGCGCTTGGCGGCGCAGTAATCTTTCTGGCCTTGCCCTTGACCTGGCTGTTGATCAGAAGCATTGTCAAACCAGTCCGCGAATTGACCACTGCGGCCGACCAGTTCAGCCGCGGCAGGATGGATCTCACGATCCCATATATTGAACGGGGTGATGAGATCGGCAAGCTGGCCAACGCTCTGGATCGACTGGGGATGAGTATCAAGGTTGCCATCGCCCGCTTAAAAAAATAGAGGACTGCGGCGATATCGGCACGTGACCGTCACCCATGAAGGAACCGACCGCTGCGGATCTCGGCGCGGTACCGGCCGTGTTCCGAGGGATCTTTTCCGGCCGATCCCCTCTTCAAGTCATTATCTGCCGATCCGTATCATTCCTTGATTTTCCTGACCTGATACCTACTATAAAGAAGTACGCCAATTTTATTAGCCTTCTATTCTCCACACTGTCATAAGGATTCATTCACCCATGTTAGAACATCTTTTTTCCCCGGAAAGCGTCGCCATCGCCGGCGCGTCGAAAACACCGGGCAAGGTAGGTCATGATATTCTCGCCAACCTGGTCAAATGCGGGTTCGCCGGGAAGATACTCCCCATCAACCCAGCCGGGGGGACCATGATGGGCCTGCCCGTCCACACCAGTCTCCTCAACTGCGAGGGCGATCTCGACCAGGTCATTGTCGCGGTGCCGAAGAGCGCGATCATTGCCACCGTCAAGGAGGCGATCACCAAAAAGGCGCGAAGCATCATCATGATCACCGCCGGTTTCAAGGAATCCGGCGGCGAGGGCCTTGCCCTGGAAAACGAGGTGGTCGGCCTGTGCAAGGGCGGCGGAACACGGCTCCTGGGTCCCAACTGTCTGGGTCTGCTCAACACCAAAAACCATCTGAACAGCTCCTTTGCAGGCGATCTGCCCCTGCCCGGCAATATTGCGATCATGTCCCAGTCCGGGGCCTTGTGCACCTCGATCCTCGATCTCGCCGCCGGCCGCCATCTCGGCCTGTCCAAGCTTGTCAGCATCGGCAACAAGGCGGATATCAATGAAAACGACCTGCTGACCTATTTTGCAGGCGACCCGGAGACCAAGGTCATCGTCGGCTATCTGGAGAACATCATCTCCGGCGACCAGTTCATCAAGGTCGCCGACACCACCTGTTCGAAAAAACCGGTGGTGATCCTGAAATCCGGGACCAGCCAGGCGGGCCAGAAGGCGGCGGCCAGCCATACCGGCGTGCTGGCCGGGGCGGACACCGCCTATGGCGCGGCCTTCAAACGCTCCGGCGTGATCAGGGCCGATACCTTCGAGGCCCTTTTCGATTACGCCTCGGCCCTTGCCATGCAGCCTCTGCCCAAGGGAGACCGGGTCCTGATCATCACCAATGCGGGCGGCCCGGGGACCATGGCGGCCGATGCGGTGGAGCATGCAGGCATGACGGTGGCCGAACTGGACACCAATACCGCCGCCGCCCTACGAGGCAAACTGCCGGCGGCTGCCTCCGTCGGCAACCCCATCGACGTGCTGGGGGATGCGCCCCCGGAACGCTACGCCGAGGCCCTGAAGGCCGCCCAGGACGATGCCTCGGTTGACGCCATCATCGTCATCCTGACCCCCCAGGCCATGACCAAGCCGGCGGAGGCCGCCCGGGCCATTGCCGGAGCGATCAACGGCAGCAAGCCGGTGCTGGCCTCCTTCATGGGCGGCAAGGATGTCCTCCCCGGCCGGCAGGAGCTGACCGCCGCCGGTCTGCCGGATTACGAGTCCCCCGAACGGGCCGTGGCCGCCCTGAAGGTGATGTACGAGTACGCCGCCTGGCTCAGACGGCCGCCCCGGATCGTCACCCGCTTCCGGGTCAACCGCAGGCGGGCGGCCCGGATCATCACCCGCAGCCAGCGCAACAAGATCCTGCAGATGAACGAGGTCAAGGCCAAAAAGGTCCTCGACGCCTACGGATTCAACGTCCTGCCCGGACGCCTGGTCACCTCCGCCGACGAGGCGGTGGAACTGTCGCGCCGGATCGGCTTCCCGGTGGCCATGAAGATCGTCTCTCCCGACATCATCCACAAGTCCGACATGGGCGGGGTCAAACTGAACCTGGCCAGCGCCCAACAGATCCGGGACGGCTTCGACCTGATGATGATGCGGATCACCCAGCAGGTCCCCAACGCCCGTATTGAAGGCATTTATATGGAGAAGATGGGGGAGCCGGGTCTGGAGGTGATCCTCGGCATGACCAGGGACCCGCAGTTCGGCCCGATGCTGATGTTCGGCCTGGGCGGCATCTTTGTCGAGGTCATGAAGGATGTGACCTTCCACCTGGCGCCGATCACCCAGGATGAGGCCCTCCAGATGCTGAAATCGACCCGTTCCTACGGTATTCTCGAAGGCCGACGAGGACGCCGGGGGGTCGATATCACAGCCATTGCCGTCGGCCTGCAGCGCATCAGCCAATTGACCACCGATTTTCCGCAGATTACAGAACTTGACATCAATCCGTTTATCGTCGGAGACTTCGGCGCCGACCCGGTTGTCGCCGACGCCAGGATCACCCTGGCCCCTCTGGACGAGAAACTGGCCCTGTAATCCGGTTGTAGCGCGATGAAGACACCGCAAAGAAACTTAAAGAAAGGTACGAATATGGAGTTCGAGAGTAACTGGCAGGAACGATATAAAGATATGGTCCGCACCCCGAAACTGGCCGTCCGGCAGATTCATTCCGGCCAGCGGGTCTTTATCGGCACGGGCTGCGGCGAACCGACGGAGCTGGTCAATGAGATGACCGCCCGGGCCGGGGAATTGGCGGATGTGGAGATCATCCAGCTCTTCACCAAGGGCGACGCGCTGTATGCCCAGAAAAAATTCGCCGACAGCTTCACGGTGAATTCCTTCTTCATCGGCCAGAATGTCCGCGGGGTGATCCAGGAGGGGCTGGGCAGCTATACGCCCATGCTGCTCTCCAACATCCCCCATCTGTTCAATACCGGCCGACTGCCGCTGGATGTGGCCCTGATCCAGGTGACGCCGCCGGACAAAAACGGCAAGGTCAACCTGGGCATCTCCGTCGATATCGTCAAGAGCGCCATTGAAAACGCCTCGCTGATCATCGCCCAGGTGAATCCGCGGATGCCCTGGACATTGGGGGACAGCTGCATCGATATCTTCGATATCGATATCCTGGTGCCCTCCGACGTGCCGCTCATTGAAAAGGAGGAAGAACCCTTAAACGAGGCCAGCCGCGCCATCGGCCGGAATGTGGCCTCGCTCGTCCCCGACGGCGCCACCATCCAGTTCGGCCTGGGGCGGATGCCCGGCTTCGGCCGGATCCCGCATGCGCCTATTGAATTTTTGCGGGAGAAAAAAGACCTCGGCATTCACAGCGAGATCATCACCGATTCCGTCATCGATCTCATTGAATCCGGGGCCGTGACCGGGGCCCGCAAGAGCTTTGACCGCGGCCGGATCGTCGTCAGCTTCTGCATGGGGACGCGCAGGCTCTATGACTATGTCGACAACAACCCGCTGTTCTGCTTTCGCCCGACCGAGTATGTCAACGATTCCATGGTGATCAGCCAGCAGACGAAAATGATTGCGATCAACATGGGCATGGAGATCGATCTCACCGGCCAGGTCAGCACGGATTCCTATGAAGGCAAGTTTTACTCCGGCTTCGGCGGGATGGTCGATTTCAACCGGGGAGCCGCCCGCTCCAAGGACGGCAGGACCATCGTCGTGATCCCGTCCACCGATATCAACGGGAGCAGGACCCGGGTCGTCACCCAGCTGAGCCCCGGCACGGGGGTGACCATCACCCGCGGCACCATCCACTTCGTGGTCACCGAATACGGCATCGCCTATCTCTACGGCAAATCCATCCAGGAACGGGTCATGGCCCTGATCTCGATCGCCCACCCGAAGTTCCGCGAACAGCTCTGCCGGGAGGCCGTTGAGGCCCATTTTATCCGGCCGGATATGGGTGAGATCGGCAATAAATTCCTGCTGCCCAGCGACGAGACCATGAAGAGCACCCTGCTTCTCGACGACGGCAGCCAGATCAATTTCCGCTCGGTGAGGCCGACGGACGAGCCGAGCATGCGGGATCTGGTCTACGATCTCTCCCAGGAGACCATCTACTACCGGTTCATGAGCCAGCAGAGCAAGTTCACCCACCAGCAGATCCAGAACTTCGTCTATATCGACCACCGCAAGGATGTGGCCATCGTCGGCACCGTGCCCGAGGCCCACGGCGAGGATATCATCTGCGTGGGCCGCTACTATCTCGATGAACGGACCAACAGGGCCGAGGTCGCCTTTGTGATCCGGGACGAGTGGCAGAATCGCGGCATAGGCTCGCATGTCTTCAAACTGCTCGCCAATATCGCCAAACGCAACGGCATCACCGGATTCACAGCCGAGGTGCTCCGCGATAACCAGCGCATGCGGACCATCTTCAACCACTCGGACTTCAAGGTGACCCACAGTATCGAGGGAGGGGTCTATAGCTTCGTTATGGACTTCTAAGCCTGTAATATAGGCAGCAATCAACCATAAAGGCCCGGTTCTGCCAAGAACCGGGCCTTTTCTTTTCCATTCCCCGTATGTTCATTCAAAAGAAACCGTCAGCACTTGGGGATCTTCCATACCGCAGACATCTTTGATTTTAGTATGATATGCGAAAGAACACGAATAAAAGGTTGCGAAATTCATATCAACAGAATTATATGTATTTTTAACAAGTTGAAATCTGGCACAAAGTATGAGGCGCATTGCCTTCAAAGACTGCGGGAAATCAGCATTGGGGAAGATATTCGAATATCGTTCAATCACCTGTTGAGCGCTGACCCGCACTGAGGAGAAATAAATGGCTGTCATAGAAGGATTTCGGGTACAGAACTACCGCGCCTTGCGAGATGTGACGCTGGGTAAACTCTCCAGTCAGCAAACAGGAAAACCATTATCGCCTTTCACCGTGGTGATCGGCAAGAATGGCGTCGGCAAGAGCACCTTATTTGATGCCTTTGGATTCGTGGCGGATTGCCTGTCTGTCGATGTGGAAAGCGCCTGCGATATGAAGCAGCGCGGCGGCTTTGATCGCCTGCGTTCCAATGGGGTAAATGAACCCATTCACTTTGAGATCTATTACCGCGAAGCGCCCAATGAGCGGCCGATCACCTACGAGTTGGCAATCTCGCTGGATGCTTCGGGGCGTCCCTTGGTCGAATCCGAGGTGCTCAAGCAACGTCGCAAGGGCCAAAAACACGGTCGGCCTTATCCGTTTCTGTGCCTGCACCACGGTAGAGGCATGGTCTGGGCGGGAGAAGAAGCGGTGGAGGTCGAAGGTGAGGAAGATCGCGCCCAGACGCCGGTGGAATTGACCGATACCCGGCAACTCGGTATCGCCACCCTGGGTACGCTCAAGGAACATCCGCGAATCAAGCGTTTTCGCGACTTCCTGAAAAGCTGGTATCTGTCCTACTTCTATCCGGATGCGGCGCGCAGTCTGCCGAGTGCCGGCCCGCAGCGGCATTTAAATATCCACGGCGACAACATCGGCAACGTGGTGCAGTTCATGGAACGCGAGCATAAAACGCGGTTCAAGGCTATCCTCGAGCGTATTGCTGCCAAGATTCCGGGAATTGCCAGTATCGACACATTGGAGACTCACGACAAGCGTGTGTTGTTGCGATTTAATGACGACGCTTTCAGTGACCCGTTCTTTGCCCAGCAAATGTCCGACGGCACGCTCAAGGTGTTTGCTTATCTGTTGTTGCTGGAGGACCCAGCCCCACCACCATTTATTTGCATCGAAGAACCGGAAAACGGCCTCTACCATAAGCTGTTGGAGACCCTGGCCCAGGAATTCCGTTTGCATGCCACCGGCAAGAAAAATGCCCCGCAGATTTTCGTAACTACCCATCAGCCGTACTTCGTCGATGCACTGGCCCCGGAGGAGGTGTGGATTCTTGAAAAAGGCAGGGATGGTTATTCCACCGTTCGTCGCGTATCGGATCTGGAAGACGTGAAAAATCTCGTTGCCGAAGGCCTGCCATTGGGTGGCCTCTGGTATAGCGACTATCTTGATGCGAGGTAATCATGCACATTGAGATACTAGTGGAGGACAGTTCGGGAGAGAAGCTGCTGCAAGTATTGCTCCCCCGTCTTCTTGGAAGGCAAGGTGCTCCCCATACCTGGCGATTACACGCCTACAAAGGTATCGGTCGAATTCCTCCGAGACTGGTTGTGAAGGGCGATCCCACGAAGAGGATTCTCCTTGATCAGTTGCCGAGACTGCTGCGCGGCTATGGTAAAACACCTGGAATCGATGCTGTTGTGGTCGTGCTCGATTCCGACAGTCGCGACTGCGCTGCATTCCTGGCCGAACTACAAGCTGCCGCCTCAATCTGCAACCCGGCGCCTCAAACCCTCTTCAGGCTCGTGATCGAAGAAATAGAAGCCTGGTATTTCGGCGACCAGGCAGCTCTATTGGCCGCCTATCCAAAAGCCAAACCGGATGTGCTTGGACGGTATGCTCAGGACAGCATATGCGGTACATGGGAGCTGTTCGCCGATGCAGTCTCTTCGGGCGGATCGGCGGCGATCAAGAAAGCCGGTTGGCCACTGCCGGGGCAAATAAAACATGAATGGGCTGAAAAAATAGGCCCGTTGATGGATCCGGACCGGAACACCTCGCCCAGCTTTGGAAAATTCAAGGCAGGATTGCTCCGGCTCATTGCAACGAAAAGGTAGAAAGGACAAGGCTCGTGATCATCCTGAACTCGCTGTTTCCCATCGTTGCGCTTCTTGGTATCGGCAATATCCTGAAGAGCCGGGGAATGACGGATGCAGCCTTTCTGGACACCTCCGACAGACTGATCTACTATTTCTTTTTTCCGGTTATGTTGTTCTGGGAAATCGGCAAGGCGTCTCTGGATAAGGGCATAGACTGGGACTTCTGCCTGGCCTCCTTCTGAGCGCTGCTGGCCATGTTCGTCCTCAGCGCTCTTGCCA
>JAJYAX010000366.1 GCA_021779275.1 Deltaproteobacteria bacterium
TGATATGGATTTTTCGTTGATGTCCCCGGATAAAGGCGGCAAAGAGGATGCCATTGGCAGCCTTTCCCTGGATGACATCGATGCCTCCGTGTCCGGAGAAAACACGAAACCCTCCTCCTCTCCAACCTTGAAGTCTTCGCCTGCGGCCAAGGCGGCGGAGATGGATATGGATGCCGACCTGGATTTTGAACTCGATCTCGGCGGGCTGACCATCCCGAAAAAATGAAATGATGCCGGATTTGAAGAAAAAATAGTATTGACACAGATAATGATGTCGTGTAAATAACGCTCTTCACATGAAGTGCCGAGATAGCTCAGTAGGTAGAGCAACGGACTGAAAATCCGTGTGTCCCTGGTTCGATTCCTGGTCTCGGCACCACCTTATAGGACTGTAGAATAAGGAGTTACAGATTGCTGTAGCTCCTTATTTTTTTCATTTTCCCCCGTTAATCGATTAACCGGGGCTGGATGTGTGCCGGTCGGCAGAAACTTGTAGAGGGCAGGAGCCATGAGCATAGATTTAAGCAAGGTACGGAATATTGGTATAAGTGCGCATATTGATTCCGGGAAGACAACCCTGACAGAACGTATCCTTTTTTATACCAACAGGATCCACGCTATCCATGAGGTCCGCGGCAAAGACGGCGTCGGCGCCAAGATGGACTCCATGGAACTCGAGAAAGAGAGAGGAATTACTATCCAGTCCGCCGCCACGCATTGCAGCTGGAAGGATATTAACATCAATATTATCGACACGCCGGGCCATGTGGACTTCACCATCGAGGTCGAGCGGGCCTTGCGCGTCCTGGACGGCGCGGTCCTGATCCTCTGCTCCGTCGGTGGCGTCCAGTCCCAGTCGATCACCGTCAACCGGCAGATGACCCGCTACAAGGTCCCGCGCATCGCCTTTATCAATAAATGCGACCGGACCGGGGCCAATCCCGAACGGGTGACGCAGCAGCTTCGTGATAAGCTGGAGCTGAACGCCCACATGATGCAGTTGCCCATCGGCCTGGAGAATGATCTGGCAGGGGTCGTTGATCTGGTCACCATGAAGGCCGTCTATTACGAGGGCGAAAACGGTGAGGTGATCCGTATAGCCGAGATCCCGGAGGCCATGCGCGAACTTGCCCAGGCCAGGCGGGAGGCCCTGTTGGAAGAGGTCTCGATGTTTTCCGATGAGCTGATGGAGATCATGGTCGAGGAGGGCGAGATCGATACCCAGCTGATCTGCGACGCCGTCCGCAAAGGCACCCTTGCCCTGCAGTTCACCCCGGTTTTCATCGGTTCGGCCTATAAGAACAAGGGCATCCAGTCGCTGCTCGATGCCGTCAGGGAGTATCTCCCCTGTCCGACCGATGTCGAGAACTTCGCCCTTGATCTGAAAAACCAGGAATCCGAGGTGAGGGTGACCAATGATCCGGACGATCCTCTGGTGGCCCTGGCCTTTAAACTTGAAGACGGCCGCTATGGTCAGCTGACCTATGTCAGGACCTATCAGGGCGTTTTGAGAAAAGGCGACACCATCTATAACAGCCGTACCGGGAAAAAGGTCAAGGTCGGGCGTCTGGTGCGCATGCACTCCGATGAGATGGAAGAGATCGAGTCCTGCGGCTCCGGTGATATCGTGGCCATGTTCGGGATTGACTGCGCCTCCGGCGACACCTTTACGGATGACAGAATCTCTTACTCCATGACCTCGATGCATATCCCCGAGCCGGTAATCTCGCTGGCGGTAATCCCGGTGGATAACAAGGCCCAGATCAATATGTCCAAGGCCTTGAATCGTTTCACCAAGGAGGATCCGACCTTCAGGGCCTTCGTCGACCACGAGACCGGCGAGACCATCGTCTCCGGCATGGGCGAGCTGCATCTGGAGGTCTATATTGAGCGGATGAAACGCGAGTATAAGGCGGAGGTTCAGGTGGGCGCCCCCCAGGTTGCCTACCGCGAGACCATCACCGCCCGGGCCGACTTCAACTACACCCATAAAAAGCAGACCGGCGGTTCCGGCCAATTCGGCCGGGTGGCGGGATACCTGGAGCCTCTGGAAGAGGGTGACTATGAATTTGTCGACAAGATCGTCGGCGGTGTCATCCCTCGTGAATATATTCCGTCCTGTGACAAGGGCTTTCACAAGTGCCTGGAAAAGGGCGTCCTGTCCGGAGCTACCGTCACCGGTGTCCGCTGCGTCATCAACGACGGCGCCTTTCATGCGGTGGACTCCTCCGATATTGCCTTCCAGCTGGCCTCCATCGGTGGTTTCAAGGAAGGATATCTGAAGGCGAAACCGGTGATCATGGAGCCGATCATGAAGGTTGTCGTCGAAGGACCTACCGAGTTCCAAGGGGCGGTGATGGGCAGTATCAACCAGCGCCGCGGCATGATTATCGGGACCACGGATGAGGGCGCCTACACGGTAATTGAGGCGGAGGTGCCGCTGTCCGAGATGTTCGGCTATTCCACGGCCCTCCGTTCCCTGACCCAGGGGAAGGCTGAATTCACCATGGAATTCGCCACGTTCAAGCAGGTTCCAAGAGGTGTCAGCGAAGAACTTATTAAAAAATACCAGATGGAAAAGAGTAAGGGCTAATTCATGGCAGGAATGGTATCCTGATACTATGAGTCGGGCTCTGCCCGGGCGATGACTGCTGGCAATAAACGAATTGAGAACGAGGTAATGCCATGGGAAAAGAAGAATTGGTATTGAATAATCCCCTGCGGGCCCTGGGCCTGGAGGAAAAGGCGGAAGGGAATAAACAGAGCATGGGGCTGGTCATCTCCAGAGCCGGTCTCGGGAAGACGGCGATCCTGGTGCAGATTGCGCTGGACTCCATGTTGCGGGGCAATAAGGTCCTGCATATTTCCATCGGCGAATCAATAGATAAGGCGAAAAGCTGGTATAATGACATCCTGTCCCTGATCACCAAGGACAAGAAGATTGAAAATATCCACGAAGTGATCTCGGAGATCCTCCATCACCGGATGATCATGACCTTCAAGGAGGCCTCATTCAACCAGGCAAAACTGGAGGAGCGGCTCGATGACATGGTCAAACAGAATATCTATAAACCCGAATGTCTGATCATCGATGGCTATGATTTCAACGAAAGCAGCAGAAATGACCTGGTCGGCTTCAGGAAGTTCATGCAGGAGCAGGGCCTGAAG
>JAJYAX010000367.1 GCA_021779275.1 Deltaproteobacteria bacterium
TTCACTATACAGCTTTTCGTGTTTTTTCAGGAGAAAGAGTTCATGCGGGATATCGATTTTTTCAGCCTTGGCGTCCTGCTCGATCTTGATGACATCGCGCAGGCTTTCGAGTCTGAAGGGGGCGGCAACGCCGCCAAGCTCGGCAAACGGCCGGGAGGTGTCGATCAGAGAGACATTGGGGACATTGGTCAGTGTCACCGTGCCGACATTCATCCAGAGGAGACCGCCGACCTTGCCCTTTTGACGAAGATGCAGATCGCGGACGGCTCCGGTGAGACGCAGGATGACATCGCTGCCGGCGGGCACAGCGCCCTTTACCTTCAGGCTGATCCCGTCATACTGGGCGCCCATCTCGATACTGGCGGGCGTTGCGGATATGCTTCCCGTCTCATCGGCATGGGAAAGGCAGGGGAGAACCAGCAGAAAAACGATGGAGAGCCAGGAAAACTGTAGGTTGTTGATTTTCATGTCAATGTCCTCCCATGTAGGCCAGCAGGATGTCCGGTTGGACCAGGAGATCGAAGAGCATCTTGAACATCACGATCAGGACCAGCGAGGCGAGAAGGATCTTCAGCTGTTCGCCGCCCAGCTTTTTGCCGAGTTTGGCTCCAACCTGGGTGCCAAGGGCGGAGCCCAGCAGGAGCAGGAGGGCGAGGACGAAATCGACGGTGTGGTTCTGGGTGGCCTGCATGACGGTGACGTTGATGCAGGTGAAGAGTATCTGGAAGAGACTGGTGCCCACGACCACATGCATCGGCATGCGCAGCATGTAGACCATGACCGGGACCATGATGAAGCCGCCGCCGACACCCATGATGGCGGCGAGGATGCCAACCAGGGTGCCGAGAACCAGCGGCATCAATACTGAAATCCGGATGCCGGAACGTTTGAAATCCGTCTGGAACGGCATGGTGCGGACCATTCGTGCGTAAACCGATTCTTTTTTGGAGGAAGGAGCGGTCTGCCGTCCCTGGGAAGACTTGCGCATGGCCTGGAGACTCTCCAGAAACATATAGCCGCCGACAAAGCCCAGCATAAGAACATAGGTGATGCTGATCAGAAAATCGGCATTGCCGAGCTGACGCAGGATCTTGATGATCTGTACGCCCACTGTCCCGCCCGCAATTCCGCCTATGAGCAGGAGAAAGCCCATTTTGATATCGACGTTGCCCAGACGGAAGTGCGCCAGGGTCCCCGAGGTGGAGGCGCCGACGATCTGGTTGGAATCCGACGATGCGGCCACGGTCGGCGGTATGCCCATCATGATGAGCAGCGGTGTCATCAGAAATCCTCCGCCCACTCCAAAGATGCCGGATAAAAGACCGACAATCCCTCCAAGCCCAAATATTGCCACACAGTTCACACTGTTGCCGGCTATGGGCAGATAAAGATTCATTGTAAGGCTCATACAATCCTCTCAAATAGTTCAGATCTGTGTTTTCTTAGGGGCCACGACCTCAATGGTACAGGATATTCTGTGCCGGAGCGTGCGCAGAGATGAGGCCAGCTCCTTGTTTCCAGGTCGCGTCTCCCCTTCAAGTGTCTCATATACCAGGAGTGTTATTTTGTTATTGTTGATAAAGCCGATTACCTCGTCATCATAGATACCCTCCGTAACATAGTAATTTAGCTTGATCCCATCTGCCTTGGCAGCTTCGATAAGCAGTTCAATCTTTTTCCTAATTTCTTCCTTCATTTCTATTTCGGCCCTGGACAGAGGTCTTCCGCCAGGTGGATTCACCAGAAGGACATTCAGTTGGACATCAATGCGCTTGGCCAGAGAACATGCGTGGTAGAACGCCTCCCAGGCTGCATGTTTGCCATCAACTGCGACAAGTATTTTTTTCATAAGACACCTCAGCTGACAATGAATAAGCAATGTTGATGCCACTTTTAATGTATTGGAGTAATAACGTAATAATGGGGAGATAGGTTGATGGGCTCCGCCGTCCGATAATCTTTTGTTCCATGTTGAAACGAAATCCTGTATCTTCCTTGCAGGAGTGTTTCAGAATGAAATAAGCGTGGGGCGGATGACCTGGGGAGGGTGCGCCGATGAACAGTGTTCCGAGACCTTACTGGCAGAGGCTCTCTCATATGTGCCAGCAATATCTGCGGCCGGGGTCGATCAGGGGAAAGATCTTCATCATGTTCACCGTGACCTTTCTTTTCATAACCGCCCTGACCGGTTTTAATCTCTGGAATCTTTCCATGCTCAAGACCCGCATGCTGCTCAGTGAGGGGTATGACGATGTCCTGAATAATATCCTTGAGGTGCGCCGGTTTGAGAAGAATTTTCTGATTTACGGGGACAACAAGAGCCTGATGGAGAGCAAGGAGTACCTGGATCGTATTGATACGCTGGTGGCGGAGCTTGCCGATGATCTGCCGGTGCTTATCGGGGAGCAACCCTTTGTCAATTTTCAGAAGACCTTGCTTGATTACCGCCGGCTGGTCGGCACTATAAGCATGGGAGACCAGGTGCAACCCGAGATGCTTCGCAACCTCGGCAAGACCCTGACGGATGCCGCGGATCATTTTCGGGAGATAAAACGAAAACGTGTCCATAAAACCATCGCCCGGACCTCGATCCTGCCCTTTGCGTTTTTTGCGATCCTCCTGTCGCTGATGGCCCTTGTGCTTTGGATCATTTCCCATGCCCTGTTGAAACCCTTGGATGTGGTTATGGAGACAACGCGTCTGGTGGGGCGTGGAGATTTCCGGCCGATCCATTATGATGGTGTACGGCTGGAGGAGATTTCCGGCCTGATCGAGGCCTTTAATCGTATGGCCCACGAGCTGGAGGTCAATCAGGAAAATCTGATCCAAGCGAGAAAAATTGCAGCCATCGGCACTTTTACAGCCGGGATCGCGCATGAATTAAACAATCCCATCAATAATATCGCGCTTACCGCCGAGAGTTTCAAGGAGGGATACGCCGAGGATCTGGATGCGGATTGTCAGGAGATGATCGACGATATCCTCAGCCAGGCCGAGCGTGCCGCCGATATTGTAAAGAATCTCCTGGATTTCAGTCGCACGGAGAACCCGGTATTCAGCAAGCTGGCGCCGGCTCAGATTCTGGCGAGCACCATCGGACTGGTGAAGAACCAATTCAAAATGGTCGGCCTGAACCTGGAAACCTCCGTGGCCCGG
>JAJYAX010000368.1 GCA_021779275.1 Deltaproteobacteria bacterium
CCGGGAGGTCACCAACCTGGTATTCATGGGCATGGGTGAGCCTCTGAACAATCTCGATAATCTGCTGACCGCCCTTTCCATTCTTACAGATCCCAAAGGCCTCGATCTGACCGGCCGGAAAATCACCGTCTCCACCTGCGGCATTGCTCCACGGCTCCGGAAACTGGGCGAAAACTCCACGGTCAACCTGGCGATCTCGCTGCATGCGGTCGATGATGCCATCCGCAACACGCTTATGCCGGTGAATAAACTCTACCCGCTGGATGTTCTTTTTGAGGCCTGCCGCAATTTTCCGATGCCGAAAAGACGCCGGATCATGTTTGAATACATCCTGCTCAAAGATATTAATGATTCAGACGAGCAGGCCCGTGAACTTGCCCGGAAGCTTCATAAAATACCCTGTAAGATCAATTTACTCCCCTATAACGAATCGCCCGATTTACCCTACAGGAGCCCGGCTCCCGCCCGTGTGCTGGCCTTTCAGAAAATACTGCTCGATAAGCACTACTCGGTCTTCATCCGCAGCAGCAGGGGCTCGGACATTTCCGCCGCATGCGGACAGCTTGCCGGCAAGGAACAGCCCCAGGCTTCAAGACCATTGAGGATTTCTGCCCGGACCAGCTGAACCGCCACTACTTGTCCGGACGTACGGACGGCTTGCGGAAAAGCGGCGTGACCAGACTGATCTGCGCCAGAATATAACCTTTCATTAGGGACTCTCTCCCTGTGCTCTCTTATTGATTGCGCAGAGCAAAGAAATCAATGTACAATGAAAAGCGTATCTGCACTGTGAGTTAGCTGCACAATCACTTATTTTTTTTAAATGGCCCCTCGCCAAAGAAACAGATCATGCCGGGGACCTCAGGTCTGAGACCTTTTTCTTCAATACAACCTCTTAAAAAAAATTGTGAAACGGTCGTACGTCATAGTCGCCTTGGTCGTCAGTATAGGCCTCTTTCTCGGTTTCAAATATCTGACCCGGGGAAAACCTGTCGTCGTCTCCGTGCAGGAGGCCGAAATTGGTACTGTGGAGGCCACTGTGGCAAATACTCGTGCCGGTTCAGTCAAGGCCAGGCATCGGGCCAGGCTGGCGCCGGCCATAGGCGGTCAGATCGCGACCTTGACTGTCCAGAAAGGTGATGTGGTCAAAGAAGGACAGGTCCTGCTGACCCTCTGGAACAAGGATCTGCTGGCGGAGCTTCAGCTTGCCCGTGGGCAACTGGCCATAGCGGAGGCCACTGTCCGCGAAACCTGTCTTCTGGCTGACTATCTGGAACGCCAGGCCAAGCGGCTGACCGAACTCAAGCGGCACAGTTCGACGTCGGAGGCCAGCTTCGAGGATGCCGTTGCCACGGCCGCGGCCAAAAAAGCAGCCTGTCAGGCCGCAGAGGCGCAACGTGTTGTCAGCGCGGCCCGGGTGGATGAGGTAGCGGCGATGATCGAGAAAACCCTGCTCACCGCCCCCTTTCCCGGGATCGTGGCCGAGGTCAACGGCGAGGTCGGAGAATATGCCACCCCTTCCCCTCCCGGCATCCCCACCCTGCCCGCCATCGATCTTATCAATATGGAGTCCCTCTATGTGGCCGCCCCCATCGATGAGATCGATGCCGCCCAGATCCGACCGGGCATGGAGGCCCGCGTCACCCTTGATGCCTTTCCCAAACGTGTCTTCAAAGGCAAGGTGCGCAGCATCTCTCCCTATGTTCTGGAACAGGCAAAACAGGCCCGAACCGTCGAGATAGAGGCCGATTTTCTGGAACCCATGGAGAAGATCAATCTGCTGGTCGGCTACAGCGCCGATGTTGAAATTGTCATCGATTCCCGGCTGCAGGTCATAAAAATCCCGACGGAGGCCGTGGTGGAAGGTGGGTATGTCTATGTCCTTCATCCGAGCGACAACCATATCGAACGTCGAAAGATAACCACAGGGCTCAGCAACTGGCGGTTTACGCAGGTCGCAAACGGACTGGCAAAGGGCGACAAGGTCGTCACCACCATCGACCGTGAAGGGCTTGCCGATGGTATTACGGCTTCCATCGACAACACAGCCAAGAAAACGGGTCCGAAATGATCAAGCTGCATGATGTCAGCCGGATCTTCTCTGTTGGCGGCCAGGAGGTACGGGCCATGGACCATGTGTCTCTTGATGTCGGTCGCGGCGAATATCTGTCGATCATGGGACCATCCGGCTCCGGGAAATCGACCTTGTTGAATATCATAGGTCTCCTGGATACTCCCAACAGCGGAACCTACCTCCTGGAGGGCCGCGATGTCACCAGCCTCAGTGATCTGCAGCTGGCCGACGTGCGCAGCCGCAAGATCGGCTTTATCTTCCAATTCTTCCATCTCATCCCCCGGCTGACAGCCCTGCAGAACATTGAACTGCCGCTTCTGCTGGCCGGGGTCGCCAAAAAGGAGCGAACCAGCCGCAGTTCCCGTCTCATCGAGGAGTTCGGTCTCAGCGGTCGGCAGCATCACAGGCCCGACGAACTCTCGGGCGGTCAGCGGCAACGAGTGGCTATTGCCCGGGCCGTGATCAACCAGCCGGCCGTCCTCCTGGCCGATGAACCAACCGGCAATCTTGACCGGACCTCCGGTGCTGAAATCATCGATCTCTTGGAACAACTCAACACCGGAGGCCAGACCCTGGTGGTGGTTACCCACGATCCGGAGATAGGAGAACGGGCCGGGCGATGCATCCGGGTCGTTGACGGCCGGATAGCGGGCGATACCCGCAAGGACTGAGATCATGCGGCCCCTCGACACCATCGGCTTCGCCGTGATGAGTCTGGGCAGCAACAAGGTCCGCACCGCCCTGATGCTGCTGGCCATGAGCATCGGCGTGGCCGCGGTGGTCCTTCTCACCGGCATCGGCAACGGCGCCAGGCTCTATATTGTCGATCAGTTCTCCTCGCTCGGAACCAATCTGGTAATCGTCATTCCCGGACGGGCGGAAACCGCCTCCAATACCCCCGCCACCCTGGTCGGAGAGACGCCGCGGGAACTGACGCTGGATGACGCCAGGGCGCTGGAGCGGGGGAGTATGGTGCAGCGGCTGGCGCCTCTTACTCTCGGCGAGCTGAGCGCCGTCTGGCATGGCAAGGAACGAAAGGTCCCGGTGATTGGCTCCACGACCTCCATTC
>JAJYAX010000369.1 GCA_021779275.1 Deltaproteobacteria bacterium
TGCCAACACCAAGGGAAGGAAATCCCCGACCCATTTGGTCATGGACGCCTGGATAAAGGGAATCCGAAGCCTGAATGTGATCTATTATAATTTCATCAACATCGAGGTGGCGACTGAACTGATAGAGTCCTCCGGAATCATGGGTATCTCGGTCAGGATCGGCATTGAATACCTGGCCAGGCACCGGGGCCGGTATATCAAGCTCTTCTGGGTGCCGCGCGGCTTTGCCGACCGGCAGGCCTTTCTTGACTTTCTGAGCCGGGGGGCGGCCCGCCAATTTATGGATGAGGGCCGGAAGGTCTCTGAATATCAGCAGCGATATGTCTTCTCGGTCTTAGATGCGTTCAATCGCAGACACCGGCTGGTGATAAATGAGGTGTACCAGACCAATCTTGCCCCGCTGGCCCATGGCGATTTTCTGGCCTTTGTCGGCTCGGGGCAGCCGTCTCTTCTGCATCTGGCAAAGTTCATCTATACCCAGTTGTTGCCTTACCTGCGGGCGGTGGCCGAGGGGCTGCGGGCGGGATATGAGGCGGCCGGCGAGGAAGAGCGGCTCCGGATCAGGCACGCTCTGGAGGTGATGAATGCCCTGGATGCCGATGCGATCATCGAGAGTTTCCTGCAGCCCTCCCAAAACCCTGATATCCATAACCCCAATGAGCCGCACGAGGGGCCGGATATCCCGGAGCTGCTGCTGCTCTCTCCCGAAGGGCTTCTGGAGCGGCTTGCCGCTCTGAATGCGGGCTTTCGTGTCACCCTGAACCTGACCGGACTCAGTCCCGCCGATGTCCTGGAACTCCTCTATGACTGCAAGGGCCGGATTACCCACCTGGAGATCTTCAACCTGAAGGATCATACTTCAGGCATTCCAAGCCATAATGCCGAGATCAACCGGCTGCAGCTGGCGATCAATCAGGGCAATGTGATCACGTTGAAACGGGTGATAAAAAAGATTATTCAGGACATCGGATTGGAGGGGGAGTCCGCGGCCGCGGCGGAAAGAAGGGCCAAACTCACATCGATCCTGCACGACATGCCGGCCCTGCAGGGATTTTACAAGACCTCGCTTTTGATGTCCAGATTCGGCACCGACTCCACGGGAAGTTCTCATAATCGTTTTGGCATGGGGCTTGTGGTGAAGGATACGCTGCCCCGCAGGTCGCAGAAGGCCCTTGACCATGATCCCCTGCAGAACCGGGTCAGGATTCCCGTCAGGATGACCACGCTCCTGCGGATCACCTATGCCCCAAGGGATTTCAGAAGCGCTCCCAGAGAGTTCGAGAATCTCCGGCGGGTTTTGTCCCAGACCCTGATCAAGGCCCCCTCCGGGATGGGAGTCGGGTATGAACAGCACCGGGATTGGGTGGTCCAGTCCTATTCAGCCCATATGGAGCCCCATGGCAATCTGGCCCTGCTCGGCGGAATCCGGAAAGGATCCGGGAATGGGTGGTTGTCGCTGGGCCTGGAAGAAAGCGAGGATACCCGGGGCCGTATTCCGTTGCGGTATATGAACACCCATCTCAAAAACGGCTTAAAGATTCTTGGTGGGTTCATTCCTGCCTTCGCCACCTTTTTTCTGACGAAGGACTGGTGGTTTCTGGCCTATTTGGGCGCCTTTATCTGGTTTGGCATCACCGGCGTGAGAAACATCATCCAGTCCGTGCTGGGCGGCGGCGGCATCAGAAGGTCTCCCCTTCTGCGCTGGAATGACTATATAAGCTGGGACCGGCTGGCTGATTCGCTCTTTTATACGGGATTTTCCGTGCCGCTTCTGGATTTCGTGGTCAAGACCCTGATCCTGGACCGGATGCTTGGTATAACCACCCGCACCAGCCCGCTCATTCTCTACGCGGCCATGGCCCTGGCCAACGGGATTTACATCTCCAGCCATAATATCTTCAGGGGATTGCCCAGGCAGGTGGCCTTCGGTAATTTATTCCGCAGCGTCCTGTCCATCCCGCTGGCTGTCGTTCTCAATGCGCTGATCGGCTCGGCGCTTGGCGCGGCCGGGGCGGTTGCCGTGCAATCCATCCTGCAGAAATGGGCGGCGGTTATCTCTAAGTTTGCCTCGGATTGCGTGGCTGCAATCATTGAGGGCCTTGCCGACCGCCTGAATAATATCAGGATGCGGTTTATGGATTATTCGACCAAGGTGGCCCAGATATTTGAGGTATTCTCCAGACTTGAGGTCCTGTTCCCTGATGCCGACATGGTAACCTTACAGGAGAGCCCGGAGGAGTTCTTGCGATTGATCGATGAAAAACATCCGGATCTGGGAAAAATCGTTATTATCAACGCCCTTGATCTCCTCTATCTCTGGATGTATCAACCCCGCGCCGAGAGCACCCTGAAGGCCATCATGACCTCCATGAATCAGGAGGAGCGCAGGATTCTGATGGCATCACAATGTGTTCTGCAACAGCAGCGGCAGATCAGCCAGCTCTTCGTGGATGAGGTCTTCGGCAAGAAGTTTTCCAAGGCCCTGTCCTTTTATCTTGAACGATCCGAAGATTATCTGCATGCACTGGAAGAGATATATGCGCAATTTAATCTTGACGAGCAGGGAATGCATACCAAGAATGTTCAGGAGACACGATCCCGATAAACGGGATTATTCCAATGCCCCCTTGAGAGGGCCCAACCGCAAACCATCATGACAGGAACTCCTATGGACCAACCGAAAATACGGCTTTATGCCTTGACGACATGTGAATATTGTCAATCCTTAAAAAGGATGCTCACTGAGCTTGCCCCGGGATTTGAGATGGTCGAGGTGGATGTACTTTCCAGGGATGAGCGGAAGAGGACCGTCGAGGAGCTGAAAAAGGTCAATCCCGCCTGTTCCTTTCCAACCACCGTCGTTGGCGATCAGGCGATTGTCGGGTATAAGGTTCAGGAAATCAAGGAAGCACTGGGGGTTCGAACCGAAGTTGATGCGCTCTTCGATAAACTGAAGGTAATCAACGAAAAGAAAGGGTATTATTTCAACAGCAACAGAGAACGGACTTTTGAACTCCTCCGGGGGCTTCTGGTCAATAAAGAGCGGTATGGGTATATGGCCTGTCCCTGCAGGCTGGCATCCGGCAGCCGTGATACGGACAGGGATATTGTCTGCCCCTGTCTGTATCGGGAGCCTGATGT
>JAJYAX010000370.1 GCA_021779275.1 Deltaproteobacteria bacterium
ATTGCTTTTGTCGTCAAGGAGTTGATGATCTGTGACAACTCCCGGGGAAATAACCCGTGTCACCTCTCTTTTTACAATACCTTTAGCCTGTGAAGGGTCTTCGGTCTGTTCACAGATGGCTACGCGGTGTCCGGCCCTGATGAGTTTGGCGAGATAAGCCGGGGCTGCGTGATAGGGTACACCACACATCGGGATTCTTTCCGCATCGGCTTTATTATTCCGGGAGGTGAGTGTGATCCCGAGAGCTTTTGATGCAATGTGAGCATCATCGAAAAACATTTCATAAAAATCGCCCATCCGATAAAAAAGGATGGCGTTTTGATGTTGCGCTTTAATCTCGAGATACTGCTGGAGCATCGGGGTTATTTTAACTGTCATCGTTTTTTGCTGAAGGAGAAGAAATAAGTTCGAGAAAATCAGGGAGAAGACGGTGGTAGGTAGCTGAGATATGTTCGGGAATAGTCCTGATATCGGCGAGTACAGTCATGAAATTGTGATCACCCTCCCATCGCGGAACGATGTGAAAGTGGAGATGTTCGGCAATGCCTGCTCCGGCTGATTTGCCGATATTGCAGCCGATGTTCAGGCCATCCGGAGAAAAATGCTTTTGAAGAATAGCGGAACATGTCTGCAGCATTTCCATCAAGGCCAGGTTTTCTGCTGATTGCAGAGCAGAGATGGAATCTATATGCCGGACCGGTGCGATGAGCAGGTGACCATGGGCATAGGGATACCGGTTCAGCAGGACGAGGACCTTCTTGTCACGATAAAGGAGCAGGTATTCCTGGTCAAAAGCAGAACTTCCAGGCGGGTCAAAAAGACATCCCGGAACCACGGTTGCTTCGCCGCGCACATGCTCTATACGCCATGGCGTCCAGAAGGTTTTCATTGGGCAGTGGGCAGGCTGTGGATTTTAACCTGCAATCCATGGACATCTGTCGAGAGAATGCCGGGGCTGAAAGGGGTATCCGCCAAGATACCGACGATGATCATTGTGTTTCCCTCCGGGGCTTGAGTAGTGTATGCTGTGACAGATAACGGAAGTAAGGAAAAAATTCAAGTAGGTTAAATTGATTTTTAGGAGAAATTCCAGAGAACATGAGAGATTATTGATAGGATTGAAAGGGCTGCTGCCATTATCGGTTGCGCAAACCGTGTTAAAATAGGTATATTATACCCAGCTTCCTACTTGTGATTTGCTCCTTGCAGGAATCCTTTAAAACTGCCTGGTTCGGCAGAAAATTAATAAGACAAAAAAAACATTCGATATGGTCGAATGGTATGGAGATGAACGATGTACAACGCTTCTGATTTGCGTAAGGGTCTGAAGATACAGATTGATGGAAGTCCTTTTATAGTCACTGACTTTGAGTTTTCAAAACCTGGAAAAGGTCAGGCGCTTTATCGTTGCAAAATGCGGAATATGATTTCCGGGAATCAGTTTACCCAGACATACCGGTCAAACAATAAGTTTGAAAAGGCAGATTTGGACGAGAGGAAAATGCAATATCTGTATAATCAGGAAAATGATTATTATTTCATGGATATAGAGAGTTATGAGCAGCTTTTTATTACCAGGGAGCAATTGGGAGATAATGTCAACTTTCTTATAGATAATATGGAACTGCAGGTGCTCCTCTTTGACGGGAAACCAATTGATGTCAGCTTGCCGATATTTGTCAATCTTGTGGTTACCAAGGCCGATCCCTGGGCAAAAGGTGACACCTCGGGGACAGACACCAAACCGGTGACCGTTGAGACCGGGTATGTCCTGCAGGTTCCTCCTTTTGTCGAAGAAGGAGAAAAGATACAGATTGACACCCGTACCGGTCAGTATGTAACCAGAGTCAAAGAGTGAGTTTCGATGCTCTCCCTTCCAGAGCTGCACCTGCGTGCAGCTTTTCTGCGTCTGGTCCGTTCCTTTTTTTTCGGATCGGGGTTTCTGGAGGTGGATACACCTCTTCGTCAACCTGTTATTATTCCTGAGAGAAACATAGCTCCACTCCAGTCCGGCCACTGGTTTTTGCAGGCCTCTCCGGAATTGTGCATGAAACGCCTGCTTGCCGCGGGCTGTGAAAAAATCTTCCAAATCTGTCCGTGTTTCCGGGCGGAAGAAAGAGGACGCCTCCATCTGGAGGAATTTACCATGCTGGAATGGTATAGGACCGGTGCGGATTATCGTGACCTGATGGCTGATTGCGAGGCCTTCCTGCGGTATATGGAAGAAAATTTCCGGATGGAATTTTCAGATCACCGATCATCTTTAGGCAAGAGCCTCTTTTATGGGGCGGAGGCAATTGATTTGACCGGAGTATGGGAAAGACTCACCGTTGCAGAGGCCTTTTCCCGCTATAGCCCAGTAACCCTGGAGCAGGCCTTGGAGACGGACAGGTTTGAGGAGACCCTGGTTGAAAACATCGAACCCCACCTTGGTATGGAGGCGCCTGTCTTTTTATGCGATTATCCGGCCCCGCTTGGGTCTCTTGCAAAACTGAAGAGCAATAATCCGGAGGTGGCCGAGCGGTTTGAACTCTATCTTGCGGGTATCGAACTGGCAAATGGGTTTTCGGAATTGACGGATAGTCGTGAACAGCGGCAGCGTTTTAACGATGAGCTGAAATACATACAGGAAAATGGTGGAAAGGGCGGCATGCCGGAGCATTTTCTCCAGGCACTTGATAATCTCGACCGGGCCGCGGGTATAGCCCTTGGGCTCGACCGTCTGTTGATGCTTCTGCTGGGGAAAAACAACCTTTCTGAGGCCGTGACCTTTGCACCATCCGACCTGTGAGACCTGGTGAGAGGTGTTTGTGGATTTAAAGCAAAGTCAACAGATACGGAAGTATGTCGATATCATCTTCCGCAGGAAGGCGCTGATTGTCGCCTTTCTGTTGTTAGGTGTTGCAGGCGGATTGACAGTGACTGTGATAACACCAAAGGTCTACCGCGCCACAGCCCTTCTCAGTTACCAGGAGCAGAAGATAAACCCGGCGAAGATGTCTCCGGATGTCAAAGGCACAATCCTCAATATGGTGAGTACGCTGTCGCAGATAGTGACCAGTAGAACCAATCTGGAAAACGTGATCAACCAGTTCAATCTGTATAGAGCGGCAAGAAAGAGATTGCCGATG